>NZ_AZRH01000015.1:0-110996 GCF_000512315.2 Morganella sp. EGD-HP17 | reverse complement strand
GCCGCTTCCGCATCACGGCGGGCCTGCTCTTCGGCTAAACGCGCCTGTTCAGCCGCTTCTGTATCACGGCGGGCCTGTTCTTCGGCTAAACGCGCCTGTTCAGCCGCTTCTTCATCACGACGGGCCTGTTCTTCGGCTAAACGCGCCTGTTCAGCCGCCTCTGCATCACGACGAGTCTGCTCTTCGGCTAAACGTGCCTGTTCTTCCTGAGCCGCCTGTTCCTGCTGCGCCTGTTCATCTTCTTCTTTACGGCCAAAACCCAGCCAGGAAAAAAAACCTTTTTTCTTCTCTTTTGCCACAGCCACTATACTCCTTGCATACTGCCACCCGTCACCTTCCGGCACGGTATGTCCGGAAAATCCTGAGCAGATATGGCGTCTTTATCATCATTAGTTGCAAATCAGACGCAGTCTATCATTTCACAGGATGGTTGCGCATCGGCTTTCCGTAATTTCATATTAAATTTAAACGAATTTTTACAAAACCTGCGTATAATATTCCGCTGTTTTCCCGTCTGTTATTCATATTTCTGAATTAATAATTTCAGAATTAATAAGTTACGAAGGTTATGGTTAAAAAAGCTCAAACCGCACCACAAGGGCAGATCCGCATTATCGCCGGTCTCTGGCGCGGACGTAAACTGCCGGTTCTGACACATGACGGCCTGCGCCCGACCACTGATCGCGTGCGCGAAACTCTGTTTAACTGGCTGATGCCGGTGATTAACGGCGCACGCTGTCTTGATGCGTTTGCAGGCAGCGGCGCACTCGGTTTTGAGGCGCTTTCCCGCTATGCCTCCGCCGTGACATTTACGGAACTCAACCGCGCTGTTGCGGCTCAGATCAGCGCCAATGCGCGTCTGCTCAAATGTGAACAGGCGACTGTCGTTAATCAGAGCGCCCTGCAGTTTCTGGCACAGCCGGGAACACCGTTTGATGTGGTGTTTCTCGACCCGCCGTTCCGTAAAGGGCTGCTTCAGGAAACCGTTGATTTACTGGAGCAGAATAACTGGCTCAGCCCGGAAGCAATGATCTACATTGAAGCCGAGGCGGAATCAGACACACTGGTTGTTCCGGGTAACTGGGTGTGCCACCGGGAGAAGGTGGCCGGCCAGGTTGCGTATCGTCTTTATCTGCGTCAGACGCAGACGACTGAACAGGAGTCCGTATGTTCCTGATTAATATTGGCCGCATACTGATGCTGGCCGTCTGGGGTTTTCTGATTTTCAGCCTGGTGCATCCGTTCCCGAAACCGCTGAATATCTTTATGCATATCGCCACCTTTTTTATGGTGGTGATGCACGGGCTGCTGATGTCGCTGTTCAATGCCGGTCAGCCGCAGGATAAGAAACTGACAGCCGCCGGTAAAGTACGTGTCTTTTTATTCGGTGTGTTTGAACTGCTCGCCCTGCTGCGCCGCCAGCAGGCAGAACTGAAAGATCAGGATAAACCCTGATCAGCGCAGCGGCTCATAACGGATAAACCGCGTCCCCTGCATTGACAACGTTCCGCGTGAATGCAGGGTAATCTCTTTATATTCATCCTCTTTGATGTACACCACAATGGTTTTCCCCGACAGCGGCGTGAAATGCACCTCATAACGGAAGGTTTCCGGGAAAACCACATCCCGCTCACGGGAACGCATATTCGGGTACGGATAATCCTTTTTCTCTGTCACCGTGACCTGATATGTCACCACCGCAGAATGATCGTTTATCTCATTTTGTTTGCGCTGTTCAAAGAAGCGGCGGGTCGCCAGGATAATAATCAAAGCGGCGACAATAAAACCTAACAAACCGAATTTGTTCATGAGTATGGTTGTTTTCCTGCAATCTGGTTGATCGTGTTCTGTAAATACGGGATATTATCAAATATTCAGGTGTTAATCGCCATCAACATACCTCAAGGACACCCTATGAATTGGCCATTTATTGCTGTACTTTTTTCCGGCTGGCTCTATATCGACGCCGCCTACCGGGGACCAAACTGGCAGCGCTGGGTTTTCCGTCCCGTCACCCTGCTGCTGTTGCTGCTGTGGGCGTGGAGCGGGGATTACGGGCTGGATATCTCCGGGTATCTGGTGTGTGTCGGGCTGTTAGTGGCCATTGTCTCCGATACCATCCGCCTGGTTGCTGATAATAAAATCGACCTGTCACTGTATACCAGTGCCGTGTTTTATCTGCTCTATGCCCTGAGCTTCGCCCTGCTCAATAATTTCACCTTCTATATTCCGCTGATGATTGCCGTGCCGGTGATTGCCATCGCGGTACTCGCGCTGCTCTGGTACAAACTCGGCGATCATAAAGTACCGGTGCTGACGGCGCTGCTCAGTGCGCTGGTGATGGGCTGGCTTGCCGGAGAGCAGTTCTTCGGGCTGGGTACCGATTACAACTTCTCCCTGATGATCGGGGCATTCTGTCTGGTGCTGAACCTGATCCTGTGGCTGATTAACCGCTTCCTGTTTACCTTTAAACTGGCCAAAGCGGTGTATTCCACCTTCTATTTCCTCGGGCATTTCCTGATTGTCCGCGCTATCACGCTGATGTAATTCTGCCCCTGACAACAGGAGCGCACAATTTGCCAATAATTATGCGCCCCTGTTGTTGACTCTGGAGTAGACTCCAATGTGTACACTTCCTGTTAATGAGAAAAATTAACATCAACTCACCGTTGAACAGGGAGGTGTTTATGCACCCGAACAAAGAACATCATGAGCATACTCATACCAGCAACTGCTGCGGCAGCAAATCTGCCTGCACCACCGGCGGAAAAAGTGAGTCACAGGCTCATCAGTCACACGACCATACCGCACACGATCACAGTGAGCATGAACATCCGGAACACGACGACGATGAGTCCCGTGCGCATGGTCATGCCCCGCACGATCATGCGCATTCTGAACATGACCATGACCACGCCGGTCATGAACACGCACACGGCAGCTGCTGTTCACACGATCACGCCGCCCCGGATGATACCGCACTGCCTGAATTAAGCGGCAGCCAGCGTTACAACTGGCAGGTGGAAGGGATGGACTGCCCGAGCTGTGCGCGCAAGATTGAAACTGCCGTTCTGAAAATTGCGGCGGTCACCCGGGCAAAAGTGATGTTTGCCACCGAAAAACTGGTGGTGGATGCCGCCGGGGATGTCCGCGCGGATGTGACCAGTGCTGTTCAGCAGGCCGGATTTGTCCTCTGGGATCTGAACGGCAGCAGTGCCGCACCGAAGAAAAAAGAAGAGCAGAGCCTGCTGAAACAGGCAACGCCGATGCTGATTCTGGCGGTGCTGATTGCCCTCAGCTACGCGCTGGAGTTTGTGAACCCGGAGTTCGGCAAATACGCCTTTATCGCCTCAACGCTGATCGGGCTGTTCCCGATCGCCAAAAGCTCGCTGCGTCTTATCCGCTCCGGCACCCCGTTTGCGATTGAAACGCTGATGACGGTCGCGGCAGTCGGCGCCATAATTATCGGCGCCACTGAAGAAGCGGCCATGGTTATCCTGCTGTTCCTGCTGGGCGAAATGCTGGAATCCTATGCGGCAGGCCGTGCACGGCGGGGAGTCAGCGCGCTGATGGCGCTGGTGCCGGAAGATGCGGTGGTGATTAAGGACGGGCAGAAAGTATCCGTGCCGGTTGCACAGCTGCGTCCCGGCGACATTATTGAAATCGCACCTGGCGGCCGTCTGCCGACAGATGCCGAACTTCTCAGTGAGTTTGCCAGCTTTGACGAAAGCGCCCTGACCGGGGAATCCGTCCCGGTTGAGCGGGCACAGGGTGAAAAAGTGGCTGCCGGTTCGCTGTCAGTGGATCGCGCAGTGCAGATGAAAGTGGTCTCCGAGCAGGGTCAGAACGCCATCGACCGTATTCTGACACTGATTGAGGAAGCGGAAGAGCGCCGTGCGCCAATCGAACGCTTTATCGACCGTTTCAGCCGCTACTATACGCCGATGATTATGCTGTTCTCCGCCCTGGTGATTGTTATTCCGCCGCTGTTTATGGGCCAGGAATGGTATCCGTGGATCTACCGTGGTCTGACACTGCTGCTGATTGGTTGTCCGTGTGCACTGGTAATTTCCACCCCTGCGGCTATCACCTCCGCGCTGGCCGCCGCCACCCGCCGTGGTGCGCTGATCAAAGGCGGTGCCGCACTGGAGCAGCTGGGTACCGTGACCACTGTCGCGCTGGATAAAACCGGTACGCTGACAGAGGGTAAACCGCAGGTGACTGATATTGTTGCCCTGAATAGTCACAGTGATGCGGATGTGCTGACGTTTGCCTCCGCCGTGGAAAGCGGATCACATCACCCGTTAGCCAAAGCGATTCTGGAGCGCACTGAAGCTCTGGGGCTGACTATCACCGAAGCGGAAAACCGTAAAGCCCATGCCGGTAAAGGGGTTGAAGGTGAACTCAGCGGTGTGACCATCCTGGTCAGCGCACCGGGTAAACTGGCAGACGGCCTGCTGACCGATGCCGCTGCGGCAGAAGTGACCCGGCTGGAAAATGAAGGGAAAACGGTCGTTGCTGTGGTTGCAGGTAACCGGCTGACCGGACTTATCGCCATGCAGGATACGCTGCGCAGTGATGCCATTGAAGCCATCAGCCAGCTGAAAGCGATGGGTGTCAGCGCCGTGATGCTGACCGGGGATAACCCGCGTGCAGCCGCTGCTATCGCCGGTACCATCGGCATGGATTTCCGTGCCGGACTGATGCCGGAAGATAAAGTCAAAGCGGTGATGGCGCTGAATAATGAACATCACACCATGATGGTCGGCGACGGTATCAATGATGCCCCGGCAATGAAAGCAGCCAGTATCGGGGTTGCCATGGGCAGCGGGACCGATGTGGCACTGGAAACCGCCGATGCCGCACTGACTCACAACCGCCTGACCGGCATTGCCGAAGTGATCACGCTGTCGCGGGCCACCCGTAAGATTATCCGCGAGAACATTACTATCGCTCTGGGTCTGAAAGCCGTGTTCCTGGTCACCACCCTGATGGGGCTGACCGGCCTGTGGGTTGCGGTTCTGGCTGACTCCGGTGCGACCGCACTGGTGACCGCCAACGCTGTCCGCCTGCTGCGGGTCATGAAAAAATAACCACGGGTTACTGACTGAAAAGGGATGCTGCGGCATCCCTTTTTTTATCTCACCACCAGGATCGTGGCTTTAATGTGCTTGAGATAGGCCACAATCGTGAAGGTGACAATCACCAGCAGCGACCAGGATGCCCATTTTCCGGCATGCACGGTCGCCCACGCCCCGATCTGGTTCGGATACTGCCAGACACCGAAAAAGGTACCGAAGTTTTCCGCCAGCCAGATAAAAAAGCCGATCAGCACAAAACTCAGTAACAACGGCATTTTGCGCTCTTTATCATACGGCGTGTAATAAACCATGGTCCGCGCATACAGCCCGAGAATAAAGGCGGTGAGATACCAGCGGTAATCGCCGGTGAAGTGATGAGCAAAGAAATTCACATAAATCGCCAGCGCAATCAGGGTCGCCAGCCAGTACGGCGGGAAGTTTTCAATCCGGACGTTCAGGAAGCGCCACGCCTGAATCACATAACTGCCGACAGCCGCATACATAAACCCGGTGAATAACGGCACATTCCATAATTTGGTATACGCCTCATCAGGATAACTCCACGAACCGATAGCGGATGAGGTTTTAAACAACTCCATGACAAAACCGACCACATGGAAAATACAGATGGCTTTCAGTTCATCCGTTGTTTCCAGCTTTTTCCACACCATAGCAGCCTGAAACAGGACCGCCAGGATCAGCAGAAAATCATAACGGGGGATCCCGGCGACACCGGCGGCAGGCACCAGAAACAGGGCGAGGAAAAAGAAGGCGGCAAACAGGCACGCCCGTGCCTCTTTCAGACCAAAAAACCAGAATTCAAGGATAAACCGGCGCCAGCCGGTCAGAGACGAGCGTTTCTGCACCAGCAGAAAGGTATCAAAGCGGTCAAGCATGGTTCAGTCCCTGAAAGATGGATTACAGCACACTCTCTTTTTTGCGGATCAGATAGCGGTACGGCGCGGTTTCAGCTTCCTGGGCCACCAGCTCATGCTCCATAAAACGGCAGAACCCCGGAATGTCCCGCGTGGTTGCCGGATCATCCGCCACCACCAGCAAAACTTCACCGGTATTCATCCCGCGGATGGTTTTACGCACCAGCATCACCGGCTCCGGGCAGCGCAGCCCGAGTGTGTCGAGTGTTTTATCGGCACAGGAAAAAGTATCAGACATCATGATTGTCCTGTTAAGTAACGAATCCGGGAATTATACCGGAAATAAAAGCCCGGCGCCGCTTCTGTGTTTTTAATCTTCCGGGCCGTTTTCCCTCCGGGAGAGTCCTTTGCTTTTGTTGCGCAAACGGCGTATTATTGCGCGCTGAGATTATTGGGTTCCCTCACCCCAACCACCAAAAAGGTACAATATGTTTGATTTATCTGCCCGCCAGCGGCGCACTGCGCTTATCTGGTTATCACTTTTTCATGTTCTGATCATTACCTCCAGTAACTACCTGGTGCAGTTGCCGATCACCATTTTCGGCTTCCATACCACCTGGGGGGCTTTCACGTTTCCGTTTATTTTCCTGGCGACTGACCTGACCGTCCGTATCTACGGCGCACCGCTGGCACGGCGGATTATTACCTCGGTGATGATCCCGGCTCTGGCGATTTCCTATGTGGTCTCCGCCCTGTTCTTTCAGGGGGAATGGGCCGGTTTTGAGGCACTGTCACACTTCAACCTGTTTGTGGCGCGGATTGCCGCCGCCAGCTTTATGGCCTATGCCCTCGGACAGATTCTGGATGTGAATGTCTTTAACCGCCTGCGTCAGAACCGCCGCTGGTATGTGGCACCGGCTGCCGCGATGTTTGTCGGTAACCTGATCGATACCCTGGCCTTCTTCTTTATCGCCTTCTGGCGCAGTACCGATCCGTTTATGGCGGCAAACTGGGTGGAAATCGCCCTGGTGGATTACAGTTTCAAAGTCACTATCTGCATGCTGTTCTTCCTGCCGGCTTACGGCGTGCTGCTTAATCTGATCCTGCGCTCTTTTTTTGCGCAACGCGCTGACGGCTCCCTGCCCGCGCATCACTGATTGTTCATTTTTCTGACACGCAGAGGCGCTATCCTGCCTCTGCGCTGTCGTCTGTATCACATTTTCCCGATCTGCCCCCGTGCTCCCGGCCCGTACAGTGCGTCAGCTCTCACATATCCGTTACTGTAACTGTTAGTCTGATTCAGACGGAATATCCCTCACTGACACCATAACGCGAATGCATTCAGGAGTTTGAGTATGTTAAAAGTGATCCAATCCCCGGCCAAATACATTCAGGGTCCGGACGCGCTTTACCATGTGGGTAAATACATCAGACCATTAGCGGAAAAAACGTTGGTGATTGCTGATAAATTTGTCCGCGAACTGGTGGGCGATATTGTGAATGACAGCCTGAGCGAATACGAAGTCAGCGGTGTCTTTGAAACCTTCGGCGGCGAGTGTACTCACGAGGAGATCGACCGTCTGACCAAACTGGCGAAAAACCACAAATGCCAGGCGGTACTGGGTGTGGGCGGCGGTAAAACACTGGATACCGCCAAGGCCGTGGCGCATTTTGCCAAACTGCCGGTGATCATTGCCCCGACTATCGCATCAACCGATGCGCCGACCAGCGCACTGTCCGTTATCTATAATGAACTCGGTGCGTTCGACAGCTACCTGTTCTATCCGCAGAACCCGAACGTGGTGGTGATGGATACCAATATCATTGCCCGCGCGCCGGCACGTCTGCTGGTTGCCGGAATGGGTGATGCTCTGGCCACTTACTTTGAGGCGCGTGCATGCAGTGCAGCCGGAAAAGCCACTATGGCCGGCGGCAGTACCACACTGGCGGCACTGGCACTGGCGAATCTCTGCTTTGATACTCTGCTCAGCGACGGCATCAAAGCCAAACTGGCGGTGGAAGCCGGAGTCAGCACCAAAGCGGTGGAAAACATCATTGAAGCCAACACCCTGCTCAGCGGGCTGGGCTTTGAAAGTGCCGGTCTTGCGGCGGCACATGCTATCCACAACGGCTTTACCGCGCTGGAAGAGTGCCACCACATGTACCACGGTGAAAAAGTGGCATTCGGCACCCTCGTACAGTTAGTACTGGAAAATGCCCCGGCGGAAGAGCTGGAAACCGTACTGGAATTCTGTGCCCAGGTCGGTCTGCCAATCACCCTGGAAGAACTGGGTGTGGACAGCATCGGTACCGAGCTGGAAGAGAAAGTGATGGCGGTTGCCGAGCTGAGCTGCGCGGACAACGAAACCATCTACAACATGCCGTTTGAAGTCGATTCTGACCAGGTCTATGCCGCTATTATGGCTGCTGACCGCATGGGTCGCGACTGGCTGTATTAATCTGCTTATTATTCTGTTCAATAACGCCCGGGATAACCGGGCGTTATTGTCTGTAATCCGCCGCCGGTATTCATTATGCGGCGGGCAGGATCTCTGCGGCGATCGTATCAACCGCTGCTTTCAGTTCCTGTAAGGTGATGGTCTGATCCTTATTACTCATCTGCTCACCTTTATTTTTGCGGATCGCTTCAAGATACGGTTTTTTTGATACGGAATCGGTGATTTTCCATTCAAAATACATTGACGTATCCGCATCACGGTTACCGATTGCCAGCTGTGTTCCGGCGACAATCAGCATCACCGGTAAGACCTCATAGGGTTTGAAATCTTTGTTGGTGACCTTAACGGCAGTAACCACGCCCTCAAAACGCAGCACACCCGGTGCGGCAGTTTCTGTCAGCTGATACCGTTTTGCCAGCTCACTTTTGATCTGCTGATTGGTGTAATTGAGCAAAACAGTCATAAACTGTTTACCCATTTTGTTATTTTCATTCAGCGGCTTAAACACAACCGGCGTAAAGATAAGCTTTGTTTTCGGGCTTTCTGCGGTGAAATCGTCAGCACGCCAGGATTTAATCACCTCGCCGGAAGCTGTTTCTGTTTCGGTCAGGCGCTGATAGTCACTCAGAAAATCAGATTGTTCGGTGTGATTCGGCAGGCGGCTTGAGCAGGCGGAAAGCAGGAATACCACGGAGACGGCAATAATATATTTAGTGACTGAATGTGATGCGAAATTGTTCATTTTCCTCTCAATATCTTTATCATCTTCTTTAAAAATCCGCCCGATGCTAGCACCGGGCGGAAGAGGAAAGTGAATAGAAAATGCGGTTTATACGTAATATTCAGCCGGTTTCTGTCATCCTTTATTTATGCCAGCGCCCGCGCCAGCAGAGATATCGGGTGTTCGCATTTTTTGCTGGTGGACATCTCAATCTGCCATTTGCAGGTTTCACAGTCACTGATCACCAGATCAATACCGCTTTCCTCTATCTGGCGGAACAGCGGGGAACCAATCGCCTGAGATGTTTCGTAGTTTTCCTTTTTAAACCCGTAAGTTCCGGCGATACCACAGCATTGTGAATCCAGCACGATCAGTTCCACCCCCGGAATTGAGCGGATAAGCTCAAGGGAATAGGCCGTCCAGCCCATTTTTTCCATATGGCACGGCGTGTGATAACCGACTTTCAGCGGCATGTGCCGCAGCACCGGCTTGCGCCCGTCCTGCATCAGCCGGTAAAGATAACGGGTCACCAGCTCTATGTTATCGCGCAGCGGCGCGGTATCCACATCCAGGATATGCGGATATTCATCCCGCAGGGTAAAAGCACAGGTGGAGGATGTCGCAATCACCGGCATCTTCTGTTCAACAATGGCTTTGGTGAGGGATTCCACATTCACCGCCGCCTGTTTTTTCGCCTGCTTTGCAAAACCGTTAGCGATCAGCGCCACACCACAGCATTTTTCCCGCTCCAGCAACTGCACGCCGATCCCCATGCTGTTAAAGACCTTAATCACATCTTTACCGAGCTGCGGATGGTTATAATTCACATAACAACCGTGGAAGTACGCGACCTGTTCGCCGAATTTTGCCTGTTTTTCCTGCTGTTTTTTGTACCAGCGGCGGAAGGTGCCGAACGAATATTTCGGCAGCTCACGGCGGTGATCAATCTTCAGAGCGGTATCCAGCAGTTTACGCACCGGTTTCAGGCCTGTGATGGTGTTAACCACCGGCGCAAACGGCGAGGAAAGTGATCCCATCAGATCAGTGTGGCTCAGAATCGCGTCGCGGATCTTAGGCCGTGACGGAGAATACGTCAGTTTGGCGCGGGCGATAATATCCCCGATACGGACATCTGACGGGCACGCCACTTCGCAGCGTTTGCAGTTGGTGCAGAGGGTGAGCGCATCATCATACAGCATGGCGTCTTTCAGGCGCAGCCGCTCGCCGTCCGGCCCCGCCTGTTTCGGGCCGGGATAATCCGGATTCACCTTCGCCACCGGGCAGTAAGTTGTACAGACTGTACATTTGATGCAGTTCTCGAACTGTGTTTGTCCCGTACTCATACCTGTGCCTCCGTTACCACCACGCCAATCTGCGCCAGAATCTGTTCCGCTGCGTACATCGCAGTGACAAGAGAAACACCCGCCCCGCATCCCTCCTGTAACGGGTTATACCCGCCCAGTACCGCCCCGGCGGCATACAGGTTAGTGATAGTGCCGTGCGCATCCGCCGGATGCAGATATGCATCTGTCGCCACCCCGGCCTCCAGATAGCGCTGACGGGCAAACAGATCTGCCGATGTCCATTCCCGGCGCGGCAATGTTTCAGTCAGATTCAGATTCAGCAGTGGCTCATAAATATGATCAATATCGCTCGCCAGCCCGTTACTGAAGAAACTTCCGGTCGCCAGCACAAACTGCTCAGCCTGTACCGGAATATCACCGTGATTGCGGGTAAACAGCTGAGTGATCCGCTCACCGTCACGACGGACAGAAATGACACTGTCTCCCGGCATCACAAACCCGCCCGCCCGACGGAAACGGCGCAGTAATGCCTGATGCAGGCGGATCCCCAGCAGTGACGGCGGGAGGGTCGGCAGCTGATAAACCGTTTTATTCAGTTGCTGTTGTAAGAAGGCAATTCCGTCACTGTTTTCCGCCCCGAAGCAAGCCGGTAAAATCAGAGTTTGTTCAGTGATCCCGCACTGCGCCAGCTCATCAGCCAACTCCTGCCGGTTCTGCGGCAAATCCAGCACACGGGCAATATTGACAGAGCGAAACTCACTCGGATTATTACGTAATTTATCCAGGCACGGCAGATGCAGGGTATACGCCTGCGCCGGATATCCCTGACGGGTCAGTGCGGCGGCAGCCATTTCCGCCTGAAAATCAAGAAAACCGGTGATGCTGATAACCGCAGCCGGCTGCCAGTTTTCAGTCATTTTTTCGCTCAGAACCGGCACCACATCCGGTGTCAGCCAGCTCATCCGCCACTGCCCTGCCGGGGTCAGACGCCAGTGATTACACTCCGCCGATCCCTGTAACGGTAAAGTATCCTGCTGTAACAGCGACATTGCCTGTGACACGCAGCGGCGCACCGCGCTTTCCCCTATCACACTGTAAGGATGAGCAGGCGCCTGATGTGCCAGCGCCGCCAGTGCCGAAAGCGGCTCCGTGACCGGCTGCCCGTCCGGCAGCGCCGAGAGCAGATCCAGTGACGCCGATGAGAAATGCAGCGCGCTCTGTCCGGCGCTGATAATGGCGCAGCTCAGTCCGCTCTCTGCCAGTTTCATGCCGCAGGAAAGACCGGCAAGACCGCCGCCCGCGATAACCACATCATATTTCATGCTGCTCTCCCTGTTCTTCTGTCCCGCTGTTTTCCAGCCCGCATAATCCCTGATACACCCAGCCGGTAAATTCACTCTCCCGCAGCGCATTTCCCCACGCCACCGGACGTACACCTTTCCAGCGTTCATTCAGGAAATGCATCAGTTCGGTTTCGGATTTTTCAGCAGTGGTGACTTTCAGCTGAGTCAGCAGCTCCGCCGCACGGCAGGCGCACAGCTCGCCCTGGCAGGTGCCCATGCCGACACGGGTACGGCGGCGCAGATCCAGCAGGTTATTCACCGTCAGGCTTTCTGTGGCATAGCGCACCTCACCGGCAGTGACCGCTTCACACTCACAGACCAGGCTTTTATCCAGCCGCGTGGTGTGCGGCAACTCTGCCGCGCGATCGCCGTGACGGTACACCGCCGATCCGCGTAACGGGGCAGGAAGGGAGATCACTTTACGCAGTGTCTGTTCCGCCGAATGCGCCGAGCCCGGCAGCGGCTCCTCCGCCGTGG
Source organism: Morganella sp. EGD-HP17 (assembly GCF_000512315.2). Taxonomy (NCBI): domain Bacteria; kingdom Pseudomonadati; phylum Pseudomonadota; class Gammaproteobacteria; order Enterobacterales; family Morganellaceae; genus Morganella; species Morganella sp. EGD-HP17. The sequence continues at coordinate 98,736 of NZ_AZRH01000015.1, read as the reverse complement.
AACAGTGCGCCGTTATACCCAGCTTCGCGCACACCGCGTCTGTCGCCCACTCCGCCATCAGCCGGTAAGTCATCAGCTTGCCGCCGGTGATAGTAAGGAAGCCGCGCAGTCCGTCGCGTTTTTCATGATCCAGCAGCACAATCCCCCGGCTGATACTGCGCCCGGTCGGGTCGTCATCCGCCGCCACCAGCGGACGAACACCCGCATACGCCCGCAGAATACGCGCCTGCGCCATCGCCGGTGCCAGCCGTGAGCCTTCGCGGATCAGGGTATCGACCTCATCCGCCGTGACAATCATGTTGTCGATATCATCATAAGGAATATGAACAGAAGTGGTGCCGATCAGGGAAATGGTATCCCCCGGCACCAGGATATCCGCATCACCCGGTCTGCGGCAGCGGTTAATAACACGCTGGTTAAGGCGGTGCCCGAGGATCAGCAGTGATCCTTTGGCGGGCAGCATACTGATATGCACCCCGGCAAAACCGGCGATACGCTGGCTCCAGATCCCTGCCGCATTAACCACCACCGGCGCATACAGCGGATAACGGCGGTGATTCTGATGATCATAAACCTGCACGCCGGTTACCTGATCGCCCTGACGCAGTACATCCGCGACTTCGTGATAAGTCAGCACCTGCGCACCGTGCTCCCGCGCATCCAGCATATTGGCGGCAGTCAGACGGAACGGATCCACGGTACCGTCCGGCACTTTAACCGCACCCAGCAGCGCCGGGTTTACCGACGGTTCAAAACGCAGTGCCTCCTGCGGGGACATCACCTGAGTATCAATACCTGCTGCGCGGCAGGCTTCAATAAACGTGGCCTGGTACGCCATCTCATCTTCCGGCAGTGTGATAAACAGGCCGTCTGTTTCCTCAACACAGTGGCGGGCAATGCGCCGCAGGATCCGGTTTTCCGAAATACACTCCCGGGCGGATTCCGGATCCGTCACCGCATAACGGGCACCACTGTGCAGCAGGCCGTGGTTACGGCCGGTCGCGCCGGTCGCGATATCAAACCGCTCCAGTAACAGAGTGCGCAGGCCGCGCCGGGCACAGTCCCGCGCCATCCCGGCACCGGTTGCGCCACCGCCGATGATAATGACATCCGCTTCATTGACAGGTGAATCAGACATGGGTTCCTCTCAGTCATGTTCCTTTATTATGGTTATAGCTTAGCCGTTTTTCCTTCCTTTGTGATTGATAATGAGCAAAAACGAAAACAAAACACCAAAAATAAGAGCGAAATAATCCATAGTCGTGATGAATATCACATATACGCAACATCCGGATTTTCCCACAGGAAATACCCGTAAACCGACTGATTTTCCGCCTGTTTTCTGCCTGATTCACACCTCTGATATTTAGTTATTGTGCCGCCGCTGATATACGCTATGCTTTTAGCGCTAATTATATGTTTACCCTGTATATTTTATGTAACCGGAATAAAACAAAATAACTACACACAAGTAATTACTTAGGTGATTACCTGAAATATCCGGTTATTCATCCGCAAAAATGCAAAATTAGCGCTTAAAACCCTTGGTTATATCAAATTTAAACGATCAGCTATTCGCTATACTTTGAACAGAATGTGATTTTATAACCAGTCAGTAACCGAAAATGATTAGCGTTTTTATCAACTGAAAGGATTCGGTTACTGATAACAATTTTAAGTACCCGTTTCAGATTTCGTTTTTACATTTTAACTTTCGATTTACCTGAACAATGGAGAAGCACAGTGCAAACCTTTAATGCCGATATCGCAATTATCGGAGCAGGCGGTGCAGGGCTGCGGGCGGCGATTGCCGCTGCGGAAGCTAACCCGAACCTGAAAATTGCTCTGATCTCAAAAGTTTACCCGATGCGCAGTCACACCGTGGCCGCAGAAGGTGGCTCTGCGGCTGTGACACAATCCCATGATTCCTATGATTATCATTTCAGTGATACGGTGTCCGGGGGCGACTGGTTATGTGAGCAGGATGTGGTGGAGTATTTTGTCGAACACTGTCCGACAGAAATGACCCAGCTGGAACTGTGGGGCTGCCCGTGGAGCCGCAAAGAAGACGGTTCCGTCAACGTGCGCCGTTTCGGCGGTATGAAAATCGAGCGGACCTGGTTTGCCGCCGATAAAACCGGCTTTCATATGCTGCACACCCTGTTCCAGACCTCTCTGAAATACCCTCAGATCCAGCGTTTTGATGAGCATTTTGTCCTCGATATCATTGTGGATGAAGGCCATGTGCGCGGTCTGGTGGCACTCAACATGATGGAAGGGACAAAAGTTCAGATCCGCGCCAATTCCGTGATTATGGCCACCGGCGGCGCCGGTCGTGTCTACCGCTATAATACCAATGGAGGGATTGTCACCGGCGACGGAATGGGAATGGCTTTCCGTCACGGCGTGCCGCTGCGGGATATGGAATTCGTTCAGTATCACCCGACCGGTCTGCCGGGTTCCGGTATTCTGATGACAGAAGGCTGCCGGGGCGAAGGCGGTATTCTGGTCAACAAAGACGGCTACCGCTATCTGCAGGATTACGGTATGGGGCCGGAAACCCCGCTCGGCCATCCGGAAAACAAATACATGGAACTCGGCCCGCGCGATAAAGTCTCCCAGGCGTTCTGGCACGAGTGGCGCAAAGGCCGGACTATCAAAACCAACCGTGGTGATGTGGTTTATCTGGATCTGCGTCATCTCGGCGAGAAAAAACTGCTGGAGCGCCTGCCGTTTATCTGCGAGCTGGCGAAAGCGTATGTCGGCGTGGACCCGGTCAAAGAGCCGATCCCTGTCCGTCCGACCGCGCACTACACCATGGGTGGTATCGAAACCGACCAGCGCTGTGAAACCCGCATCAAAGGGCTGTTTGCTGTCGGTGAGTGTTCCTCCGTCGGTCTGCACGGCGCTAACCGCCTCGGTTCCAACTCCCTGGCGGAACTGGTGGTCTTCGGTCGTCTGGCCGGGGAAGAAGCGGCTAAGCACGCACAGGAAACACACGCTGCCAACAGTAATGCTATCGATGCCCGCACCGCTGACATTGAAAACAATCTGAAAGCGCTGATGAACCAGAAAGGCTCTGAAAACTGGGCAAAACTGCGTGATGAGATGGGTGAGGCAATGGAAGAAGGCTGCGGTATCTACCGCACACCGGAACTGATGCAGAAAACCATCGATAAACTGGCTGAGCTGAAAGAGCGCTTCAGACGCGTTGAAATCACTGACCGCTCTTCTGTCTTCAATACCGACCTGCTCTACACTATTGAGCTGGGCTTTGGTCTGGATGTCGCGGAATGTATGGCGCACTCCGCCTTTAACCGTAAAGAATCACGCGGTGCGCACCAGCGTCTGGATGAAGGTTGTACTGAGCGCGACGATGTCAATTTCCTGAAACACACCCTCGCCTTCCACAATCCGGACGGTTCGCCGCATCTGGAATACAGTGATGTGAAAATAACCAAATCCGCCCCGGCAAAACGTGTCTACGGTGGTGAAGCGGCAGCGGCTGAACAGGCGGCAAAAGAGAAGGAAAACGTCAATGGCTGAGATGAAAATGCTGAAAATGTCAGTGATGCGCTATAACCCGGAAACGGATAATGAGCCGCATGCTGTCACGTATCAGGTGCCTTACGATGAGCAGACCTCACTGCTGGATGCGCTGGGCTATATCAAAGACAACCTGGCGCCGGATCTCTCCTACCGCTGGTCCTGCCGGATGGCTATCTGCGGCTCCTGCGGCATGATGGTCAATAAGGTGCCGAAGCTCGCCTGTAAAACCTTCCTGCGCGAATATCCGCAGGGCATGGACATTGAGGCACTCGGCAACTTCCCGGTCGAACGCGACCTGGTTGTGGATATGACGCACTTTATCGAGAGCCTGGAAGCTATCAAGCCTTATATTATCGGCAATGACCGCAAACCGTCCGAAGGCCCGAATAACCAGACTCCGGGACAGATGGCAAAATACCATCAGTTCTCCGGCTGCATTAACTGCGGTCTGTGCTACGCGGCCTGTCCGCAGTTTGGTCTGAATCCGGAATTCCTCGGCCCGGGTGTGCTGACACTGGCACAGCGCTATAACACCGACAGCCGCGATCACGGTAAAAAAGAGCGGATGAAACAAATCAACGGCGATAACGGCGTATGGACCTGTACCTTCGTGGGTTACTGCTCGGAAGTCTGTCCGAAACATGTGGACCCGGCAGCCGCTATTCAGCAGGGTAAAGCCGCCAGTGCGGAAGATTACATTATTGCCCGTCTGAAACCACAATAAGGAAGAGAGAAATGACGACCAAACGTAAGCCTTATGTGCGTGAAATGACACCGACATGGTGGAATAAACTCGGTTTTTACCGTTTTTACATGCTGCGGGAAGGCACCGCAGTGGTCCAGCTCTGGTTCAGTCTGCTGGTTATGTACGGCGTTTACTGTCTTAAGGGCGGCCCGGCGGACTGGGCAGGGTATGTCCACTTCCTGCAGAATCCGGTGGTGGTACTGGTTAATATCCTGACTCTGGCCGGTACCCTGCTGCACACGGTGACCTGGTTCCAGCTGGCACCGAAAGCCGTCAATATTGTTATCAAAGACGAAAAAATGGGACCGGAGCCGATTGTCCGTCTGCTCTGGGTGGTGACCCTCATTGTTAACGCCGTCATTCTGGCCGTTGCGTTACTGTGATAAGGAAGGAAACTGATATGATTAATCCGAATCCGAAACGCTCACAGGAACCGGTTTTCTGGGGATTGTTTGGCGCAGGCGGCATGTGGAGTGCCATTGTTTCACCGGCCGTTATTGTGCTGCTGGCTTTTCTGGTCCCGTTTGCTGTGGCACCGGATATGCTCAGTTACAGCCGTATCCTGGCCTTCTGCCAGGGCTTTATCGGCAAAGCGTTCCTGCTGCTGATGATTATCCTGCCGCTGTGGTGTGCGCTTCACCGTATCCACCACTGCATGCATGACCTGAAAATTCATGTTCCTGCGGGACGCTGGGTCTTTTACGGCCTGGCAACCATCCTCAGTGTGATGGCCGTGATTGGTGTCATCACGCTGTAATCATTGTCTGTCATAAAAAGACCGGCGCTTAAACGCCGGTCTTTTTTTATCTGCCGTCAGGCCACTTCCGCACGGTTAAGCTGCCAGTAGCGGTGCTGCCAGTCACCACTGACCAGACTGCGGCGCGACAGGCGGATCTGTCCAGCTGACCAGATCCGCCAAAGACCAGTGCCCCCGGCACGCATGTTTATGTTCGCAGCCAAACGGGTTCCACTGCCAGAACAGGTGCCAGAGGCCGTTATGACAGATAAATCCGGCCGGATCATTCATCAGGCCGCACACCGGCGCAGTATGCCAGCCGGGATAATGAGTATCCCCTGTTCTGTTTTTTCAGAAACCATAAAAGCACAGATACGGTACTGAATACTGGCACCAACCCTCTAAGATAATTCAGAATCCGATGGGTAACAGCATTATCAGACCGGCAGAAAAGCCATGTCCTGAATAAAAAAACAGTCTTGCGGAAGAATAACAGAACGGAGGGATACGGCAGAAAACAGCGGAATTAAACACCTGTCAGAACAGGTGTTTCAGCAGGATAACCGGACAGCATACCGCTACGCATTACCACGTAAAAAATACGACACATCCTCTTCGACACTTTCCATAGCCAGTAATGCATCCAGCGTATCGCGGGCTTCCTGTTCGTCGATAATGCTCATGGCAAAACCGACATGAACCAGCACCCATTTCCCCAGCATTTCTGATGGCTCACCTTCACAAACCAGTGCGATGTTCACATCCCGTCTGACACCACACACTTCCACCTGCGCATTGTCTGTTACAGAGTCACCCACGGCAACGATTTGCCCGGGAATACCTAAACACATAACCGGCTCCTGATTGACTGATAAGTCCTTACCGGACTACTGAATTTCGATTTGTCTGACCTGCATGGCATCACTGCTGTCCACCTGCAGGTTATGGCTGCCGCAGTGCGGACATCCGGTGTTAAATCCGGCCACACTGACCGGTTTCTGACACTCCCGGCACCAGGCCTGCGCCGGGACGGTGGTGACATGCAGTTCAGCCCCTTCCGCCAGTGAATCACGGCAGACGATATCAAAGCAGAAATGCAGGGCATCTTCTTCGATACAAGATACCGCACTCAGTTCAAGCCAGACAGCGGTGACGCGCTGCGCCCCGCTCTGCTTTGCCTGCTGCTCGATAATATCAAGCGCATTCTGGCATAACGTCACCTCATGCATCCGTCTGTCCTCAGGACATCAGGTCGGCCGGCATTTCAAATGCGGCGCGACGGCGGCGTTCTTTGACAATCTCATCCATCTTATTACGGTCAACCACCATTAATGCATGAGTCGGACACACTTCCACACAGGCAGGTCCGCCCGCACGGGTATGGCATAAATCACACTTGTGGGCTTCCGCGCGGTACTGCGGAATGGTGTTCAGCGCGGTGATCTGTTGTGCAACAGGACGGCTGATCACTTCCATGGTGCCGTAAGGACAGGCAATTACACAGGTTTTGCAGCCGATACATTTGGTCTGATCGACATACACAAAATCATCTTTACGGCTGATAGCGCCGTTCGGGCAGACATTGGCACACGGTGCGTCTTCACACTGACGGCAGACAACCGCCGTACTGATGGTGTACCCTTTCATCACATGAATACGGGGAAAGAATTCATCTTTCACCACTGTTTCAATACCGGTTTCCTGCTCTTGATGCGAAACAACACAAGCGACTTCACATGTGTGACAGCCAATGCACTTTTTTGGGTCTGCAATGATGAAACGGTTCATCATACTCTCCTGAATGATACGCGGCGACTTCACTTCCGGCACTCCGGTGCAGCCGTCCTCTGGTTAGAATAATCAGGAAATAAGCATGCATCGTGCCAGTCTGGCATTTTTTTTAATTTCAGTGAAATCAGCGTATTAATAAATAAAGCTGCCGCGCTGTGTGTCATAATGAGAATATTCGTCACACAGTTCGACATTTTTGACGATAATTTCTATCATCAATATGTGTCATAATATATTAGGTTTTCATCCCGCCGAAAAATAGGGGATTGGATCAAACTTAAATCAGACAGCGATATTCTTTTCTTACAGAGTCATTACAATAATGGTTATTACCTCTCTGCACCTTATTTATACCTATAACTACGCAGAGGGGAATTAATTTTAAGAGCAATCCGTCCGGATCAGGAATGTGAAAGACGAAGACGAGCGGAGACGTTGTGGACAACACTGACAAGACCGAACACATACGCCATGAACGTGACCAGTACCGGATATTGGTAGATATCACCAACTCAGTGCTTTCCCATCTGGAGATGGACGGCCTGGTTGCTGAGGTCTCCCGCGAGATCCACCGGTTTTTCGGGCTGAGCCAGATAAGCATTGCATTGTGTGATAATTACAGTTCTGCTGTATATCTTTGTTATTCCAGCTATTACCAGGCCCGCAAACCCGCAGAAAAGACATTATATCATCTGGATGAACTGCATCCTGATCTGGCACAGGTTCTGGACAGTAACCAGCCGATGCGCCTGACACTCGACAGTGCCACAGAGGATCCGCTGTATCAGCATGTCTGTGCGCAGGGCATGACAGAAACCCTGCTGCTGCCGCTGGCATTTAACCATAAGCCGCTGGGCGTTCTGATATTATCTCATGAAAATAATCATATTTTTACTGACGATAACTGTAATCTGCTCAAGCAGATAGCCGCCCGGTTTGCCATTGCGGTGGATAATGCTGCGGCCTATGAAGAGATCACCCGTCTGAAAGACAGCCTCAAGCATGAAAACCTGTGGCTGAACGAACAGATTCACAACAACGAAAGTTTCAGTGAAATCATTTTCCAGAGTGATGCCATGCGCAACATTCTGGAGCAGGTGGATCTGGTTGCCGCCAGTGACAGCACCGTGCTTATCCTCGGCGAAACCGGCACCGGGAAGGAGCTGATCGCCCGCGCCATCCACCGTCTGAGTGACCGCCATCACCGCAGCATGATCAAAATGAACTGCGCGGCCATCCCGTCCGGGCTGCTGGAAAGCGACCTGTTCGGCCATGACAAAGGCGCCTTCACCGGCGCGACCACCACTCATATCGGCCGCTTTGAAATGGCGGATAAAAGCACCCTGTTCCTCGATGAAATCGGCGATATGCCGCTGGATCTCCAGCCCAAACTGCTGCGGGTGTTACAGGAGCGGGAAATTGAGCGCATTGGCGGTAATAAGGTGATTCCGGTGGATGTGCGGCTGATTGCCGCCACTAACCGCAACCTGAAATCCATGACCGATGAGCGCGAGTTCCGCGAAGATCTCTACTACCGGCTGAATGTGTTCCCTATCTGGATCCCGCCGCTGCGCGAACGTCCGGAGGATATTCCGCTGCTGGCGACCTACTTCACACAGAAGATTGCCCGCCGGATGAACCGCAATATCGACTGCATTCCGCGTGATGCCCTCGAACAGCTGAGCCGCTATCCGTGGCCCGGCAACGTGCGTGAACTGGAAAATGTGATTGAACGGGCGGTGATCCTGACGCGCGGGAATACCCTTAACATTCAGTTACATGAACTGAATATCCCAAAGCATTCACGCCTGAAAACGGCGCTGGAAACCCCGAGCTCACTGGAAAAACGGATGCAGACAGCTGCACCGGAGAATGATGACGAAGAGCGCGACCGGATTATTGCTGCCCTGAAGGCCACCAACGGCGTTGTTGCCGGTGCCCGGGGTGCCGCAACCCGTCTGGGACTGAAACGGACAACATTATTATCCCGTATGCAGCGGTTAGGTATTTCTGTACAGGATATATTCGAAGAAGATAATCACTGAGCTGATATTTAAACTGCAGCCACTGAAATAAGAATATCTCGCAAATAAAAACATATCGCAAAAGAAACAGAATATCTGTCGTAATATGTTCATTTATTTCTCAGGCAATAATATGTGATCAAAATTCAGAAACTGAATACGACTGAGATCATAATTAAACAAAAAATGAAAATATAAAAAAACCGGCGGTCATTTCTGAGCGCCGGTTTTTTATCATATTAAGACGAACGGATTAACACCCTTCCGCTGCTTCACGCAGACGGCGCTTAATACCGGTATATTCCTGAACAACATAATGCTCAGCCTGTTTCTGATCCGCAATCGGTTCGACGCGGACAGCACAGTATTTATATTCCGGTGTTTTGGTAATCGGGCTGAGGTTTTCCGCCACCAGCTCGTTACACGCACCAATCCACCACTGATAGGTCATGTAAACCGCCCCTTTGTTAGGACGTTCACTGACATTCGCGCGGGTGATAACTTTACCCTGACGGGATGCCACCCAGACCAGTTCCTGATCTTTAATCCCCAGTGCCGCAGCATCTGCGGTATTGATCTGAATATAGCCCGGCTCATCCGCCAATGCCGCCAGTGCCTTACAGTTACCGGTCATGGAGCGGCAGGAGTAGTGCCCCACTTCACGGACAGTTGCCAGCACCATCGGGTAGTCATCACTGACCTGGTCGATCGGCGCACGCCATTCACAGGTATAGAACTGACCTTTGCCGTTCGGAGTATCAAAGATACCGCCGTCGTACAGGTATTCTGTACCCTGATCGCTGTCCGCCACATCGCGGCACGGCCACTGGATATAAGCCAGGTCCGCCATTTTCTCGTAGGTCGCACCATAGTAGATAGGGCAGAGTTCACGTAACTCATCCCAGATCTCTTTGGTGTTGTTGTAATGCATCGGATAACCCATGGCAGTGGACATCAGACTGATAATTTCCCAGTCCGGTTTCACATCGCCGACCGGCTCAACCGCTTTATAGAAGCGCTGGAACCCGCGATCCGCTGCGGTATACACACCTTCATGTTCCCCCCAGGAGGTGGCAGGGAAAATCACGTCAGCAATCGACGCGGTTTTGGTCATAAAGATATCCTGGACAATCAGCAGCTCCAGTTTATCGAAGGTGCGGCGGATAGTGGCCAGATCCGGTTCAGTCTGAAGCGGATCCTCACCCATCACGTAGTGCGCCTTCAGTACGCCTTCGTCGATAAAGTGCGGAACCTCACTCAGCGGAATACCGTTTTCGGCAGGCATTTTTTCGATGCCCCAGAATTTGGCAAATTTCTCCAGTGCGGCTTTGTCTTCCACATACTGATAGCCCGGCAGTGTGTTCGGCAGTGCGCCCATATCACAGGCACCCTGAACGTTGTTCTGACCACGGACCGGGCCGACACCGACATGCGGTTTACCCAGGTTGCCGGTCAGTAACGCCAGACTGGTCAGTGCGCGGACAGTTTCCACACCCTGATAGAACTGCGTCACACCCATACCCCACAGAATGACCGCATTTTCAGCTTTCGCATACATACGGGCCGTTTTGCGGATATCCTCAGCTTTCAGACCGGTGATCGCTTCCACGGACTCCGGTGTGTACGGCTCAACCAGCTTGCGGTATTCCTCAAACTGCTCGGTATGGCCGTCAATGAAGGCTTTATCGTGCAGGTTTTCCGCAATAATCACATGCGCTAACGCATTGATAAGAGCAATGTTTGAACCGTTTTTCAGTGCCAAATGAATGTCAGCAAGACGCGCTGATTCAATATAGCGCGGGTCACAGACAATAATTTGTGCACCCTTCTCTTTCGCCTTAACAATACGACGGGCGACGATAGGATGTGAATCTGCGGCATTGTAACCGAAGATAAAAATACATTTGGTATCCTCAATCTCGACGATTGAGTTACTCATTGCGCCGTTACCGACCGAACGCTGCAGACCTGCAACCGAAGGGCCGTGTCAGACACGTGCGCAGCAGTCAATATTGTTACTGCCGACTGCTGCACGAACAAATTTTTGCATCACGAAGTTGGCTTCGTTACCCGGACCACGGGATGAACCGGTAGTCATAATCGCTTTCGGGCCGTACTTCTCTTTGATAGCCAACAGGCGGGAACTGGCAAACTCAATCGCCTCTTCCCAGGAGACCGGTTCCAGTTTGCCACCACGCTGACGGCGGATCATGGGGGTCTTTAAGCGGGGGGTTAAAATCTTGGTGTCATGAATGAAGTCCCAGCCATAATACCCTTTCAGGCAGAGCTCTCCTTCATTGGTGTGACCATTCGCGCCCTCCGCGCCAATGATCTTCCCGTTCTCCACCTTCAGGTTAATTTTACAGCCTGAGGCGCAATACGGGCAGACGGTGATGACTTTTTCCATCAACATTGCTCCTATATCTTCTCTTAGCGGATAAATACCGCCTTATCACCACCAGTCATGCAGGGTTTATGCCAATTTTAAAGCTGAAATAAAATCCTTTTAACTTACTGAATATATTTTGTTTTAATTTTTTTGTTATAACCATGACAGGCGATGGCACCGACGGGATCGTCAAAAATGTCGAACGGTTCTGCCCGGTGTCAGACAGCGACACTGACGCAGACACGTCCCTTCAGAACAATTTTACAATTGCATGATGAATTATAACTGTGTTAAAGAAGTACAATATGATGGTGATCAATCATCCGCACCGCCGGTTTTTCCCGTATTTCATAACAGTTTACGAATAATTTCCCGCTGACTGTTGATATCGGTTCCCCGGTGCTGTTTTACAATGACACTAACAATGACTTAATTTTTCACGGCGCTTCCTGTCTGATACTGCGCGTGGCTCCGCGTATTATCAAAATAATAAAAGAGAGATAAAAACCTGATATGAAAATTAATGATATTTTAATCGCCCTGCTGGTCGCCGTGATCTGGGGGGTGAACTTCGTGGTGATCAAAGTGGGTGTCACCGGCATTCCGCCGCTGTTTCTCGGGGCACTGCGTTTTCTGTTTGTGGCCCTGCCTGCCGTCTTCTTTATTCCGCGCCCGAAAATCGCCCTGAGCCGCCTGGTTATTTACGGCCTGACCATCTGCTTCGGCCAGTTTGCCTTTCTGTTCAGTGCGGTCAAAGCCGGGATGCCGGCCGGGATCGCCTCTGTGGTATTGCAGTCCCAGGTCTTTTTCACCATTGTTCTGGGTGGCCTGATTCTGAAAGAGTCGCTGAAAATCAGCCAGGTAATCGGCATTATTGTCGCTGTGGCCGGTTTAACCGTGCTGGCGAAAGGCGGGGACAGCGGCAGTCTGACCGACATTCCGCTGATGGCACTGATGATGACCCTGGCCGGGGGCTTCTCCTGGGCCTGCGGTAATATCTGCAACCGTATCATTATGAAAGAGACACCGGACTGTAACGGGATGTCACTGGTGGCCTGGAGTGCGCTGGTACCGATTATTCCGTTTATCCTGATGTCGCTGTGGATGGAAGGTGCGGACGCGATTGTCAGCAGTATTTCCCATATCAGCCTGCTGACCGTGGGTGCGATTATGTATCTCGCTTATCTCTCCACCTTTGTGGGATATACCTTATGGAGCCGTCTGCTGGGCCGCTACGAAACCTGGCGTGTCACGCCGTTTGCTTTGCTGGTGCCGTTTGCCGGGATTGCCAGCAGTGCGCTGCTGCTGGGGGAAACCATCACCATGATGCAGTTCGCCGGTCTCGGCTTTATTATGGCGGGCCTGATTCTGACGGTATTCGGCAAACGTCTGGTGACACTGCTGACCCGCAGAAAAGCGGTCTGAAGAGAATAAACAGTCAGTCCGCCCGGGTTTTACGGGCAGACTGACCTGTGACGTTACAGTGTGTTCAGTCTTTCACGAATCCTGGCTGTAATTGCTGATCCGGCTGCAATTTCCACGGAGTATCATAGTCACTGTCTCCCCGCGGATCATTCTCCGGTGTACTGCCCGCACTCATAACATCCTACGGAACAGCATAATTATCATCCATCGATGTACTTATCAGCTATATTGCCTCTGATTGCGCCTCATTGACTGTTTTCAGACTGTCACGCGGCTCTGCCTAAATATCGTCATCAGGGCCGGGTAACCGCGATAATGACGGATGGGTTGAAAGATTCACCGGCGGCGGAGTCTCAGGCAGAGTGTGTATCTGACCAGCACCGATTTCCTCATACAGATGCTCTGACTCCGATGCAGATAATGACGGATGGGTCGAAAGATTTACCGGCGGCGGAGTCTCAGGCAGAGTGTGTATCTAACCAGCACCGATTTCCTCATACAGATGCTCTGACTCCGATGCAGATAATGACGGATGGGTCGAAAGATTTACCGGCGGCGGAATCTCAGGCAGAGTGTGTATCTGACCGGTACCGATTTCCTCATACAGATTCTCTGATTCAAATGCCGATAATGACGAACTCAGTGAACCCTGTCCCGGTGATGAAACCGAATCATAAACATTCCCGCCACTGCTCTCATAAATATCATTATCAAACTGAATATCAACCGGTAACGGCTGCGCCGGCCGTGAAGACATATCCATCACAATTTCTCTGCCCGGTTTATCACTGCCCTGCTGTCCGCTGAGATGCAGACCAAATGATGACAACATACCGGAAACAGCGGATTTAACGGCATTCCATGCATTTAATAAAACGGATTTAATCCCGGATGAACTGACATACGATGATGAGCTGTTACTGCCCGCTGAACCGTAAATATCATTGTTCAGGGTCTGAATCGCCTGATGTCCCTGTATTGGTCCCATAGTAACTCCCTCTGTGATTAGTGAAGATCCAGCAGGTAATCCGCTGACTTTAAAATATATTCAAATAATTCAATAATATGGCTATCTTCTGTACCATTCAGTGACAGACGACTCCAGATCACCCACTCATTTTTCTCATTCAGGGAAATCACCGGTTGCCCGGAAAGCTGTGTTAACGTATTCAGCTTCAGGACTTTCTGCAGCAATTCATTATTTTGCGTAATGTGTGGTAATTCCCCGGTATTTGCTGACAGATACCAGTCTGTCTCATCAATGACGGCCAGAGATAATGAATACCGGCTGTCAATTGTTAACATAAATGTATGCTGATCAGCAGCGGGCTGAGGGGCGTCAAGCCTGATATGGCGCAGCAGCATCATGGCTGTGCGGTGAAACGGGGATAAATCCTGCATCTCTGTTTCCTGATTAATGAAATGATGATCTCATCATGACAAACCGTCATTACTATTACTTTCATATATTATTCATATTAAAAATTTATTTCATAATTGGAATATAATCAGGAGTTATAAAAAATCCATGATCTTTCTTTTATTAAAGAAATTATTTTAATTAAAAATAAAATCATTGGTTTTACATATGGAAGGAAATCATAAAAATGAATTTAGTTAACAAACTATCCGGCACTCAAAGAATAATCCCGGAAGAAAACAACCTGAAGGACATGTCAAAAATACCTTTTCTGAAAAAACTACTGGATCGGTTAAGCGCACCGCAAAATACGAATGTCAAACTTACAGGAAACTACGTCAATATTGATGTCGACACCACAACTCTGAGCAGGCAGATATTATCCTTTGTTTATAAATCAGAACTCTCAATTCCCGGCGCCGGAAATAACCACGAAAAATCAGAAAACAGACAAAAAGAAATTAATGATGGTGTGAAAAAATGGCTTACCCAGGAAAAAAGTATCATACCGGTAAATATTATCAAACGGGAAGTTGACCTGATGTATGCAGAGAAAAAGCTTGTGACAACACCAGAAGAACTGGACAAAATAATTGATATTGTTAAAGAAAAACATCTCGGAAACAAAGAGCTGGAAAAACCCGGGATTAACTGCTCCACTCCGTCCGTTCTTAAGCTTAATAATATCCTGACTAACGAAATTAATGAGCCGGGGATAAAAAAACAGTTAAGTCACGACTTTACTAAAAAAATGCCTGAAATGTCAGATAATTTAAAAAAAGAACTGGCCAACCATATAAAAAAAACGTTAAGTAATGATGAAACAAAAAAATTAATTGAACAATACTCCGCATATAAAACTGACATACTTAACAGTCATGATAAACTCACAACAATGATGACGGGGAAAATCCGGTCAGATATATACTACGCACTGACTGAGAATATTTATAATACACTGTTATGTGATAAATACACCGAAATGCCTCTGGATTTCAGTGCCATCAGAGAAGAGACAAGAGCACAGGTACTCCGTATCGCTGAAGAGAAAAAACACACATCTCCTGCAAAATCTTCCGGCTCAGTAGATATCGACGATATCGTTCACCGTTCATTTGATTTCAGCACGAGGGTGACAACATCCTATCCGGAACAGGATATTACCCATGTCATGGACATCCTGAAGCGAATGTCATGATCAACGCAGTAAAACACGTTTAATACCGGCCCGGTTCAGAGGGGCTATTCAGCCAATATCCCCTCTGAATATCAGGGTTTACTCCGCACACTTATCATCTCCCTGAAACCACAATCACGCTACATTCCGCTAACAGTGATTAACCTAACAATAATGAAATAAATCCATCTTATCCGCAGGTTACTGCTGGGAACTAAGTCAAATAAGTGTTATTCCTCTCCCGTACAATTGGATAATAACAAACTGAAACTACTCCTCTTTACTCATTCGGACAGGTGAAATCTATGAAAGCGTTCAAACAACTTGCCGGCGTGCTGCTCGCAATTGTCGGTGCCTTTGCCCTCGGGTATATCGCACTGAACAGAGGCGAACAGATCAACGCGCTCTGGATAGTCGTTGCCGCCGTCTGTATTTATCTGGTGGCATACCGCTATTACGGACTGTATATCGCTGAAAAAGTGCTGAAAGTCGATGCAACCCGCATGACCCCCGCCTTTAAAAATAATGACGGGCTTGATTATGTACCGACAGACAAAAAAGTGCTGTTCGGCCACCACTTTGCCGCTATCGCCGGTGCAGGCCCGCTGGTCGGCCCGGTACTTGCGGCACAGATGGGTTATCTGCCGGGCATGCTCTGGCTGCTCGCCGGTGTGGTGTTAGCCGGGGCAGTACAGGACTTTATGGTGCTGTTTGTTTCCACCCGCCGCAACGGCCGCTCCCTCGGGGAACTGGTCAAAGAGGAGATGGGGAATGTCGCCGGTGTTATCGCGCTGATCGCCTGTTTTATGATTATGGTGATTATCCTCGCCGTTCTCGCCATGATCGTGGTGAAAGCCCTGACCCACAGCCCGTGGGGAACCTACACCGTTGCCTTTACCATCCCGCTCGCCTTCTTTATGGGGATTTACACACGCTACATCCGCCCGGGACGTGTCGGGGAGGTCTCTGTTATCGGTCTGATTTTCCTGGTGTTCGCCATTATCTCCGGCGGCTGGGTAGCCGAAAGCCCGACCTGGGCACCGTATTTTGATTATGACGGCGTGCAGCTGACCTGGATGCTGGTCGGTTACGGCTTTGTCGCGGCGGTTCTGCCGGTCTGGTTACTGCTGGCACCGCGTGATTATCTGTCTACGTTCCTGAAAATCGGGACAATCGTCGGTCTGGCGATCGGTATCCTGATTATGCGCCCGATGCTGGAAATGCCGGCACTGACTAAATTTGTCGACGGCACCGGCCCGGTCTGGGCGGGGGATCTGTTCCCGTTCCTGTTTATCACTATTGCCTGTGGTGCGGTCTCCGGCTTCCACGCCCTGATTGCTTCCGGCACCACGCCGAAAATGCTGGCTAACGAAAACCAGGCCTGCTTTATCGGTTACGGCGGCATGCTGATGGAATCCTTCGTGGCGATTATGGCACTGGTTGCCGCCTGTGTGATCGACCCGGGTGTGTACTTCGCCATGAACAGCCCGATGGCAATGCTGGCACCGGCCGGTACCACTGATGTGGTCGCGTCTGCCGCCAGTGTGGTCAGCAGCTGGGGCTTCCAGATAACCCCGGAAACCTTAACCAATATCGCCAATGAAGTGGGCGAACAGAGCATTATCTCCCGCGCGGGGGGCGCACCGACACTCGCCGTCGGTATGGCCTATATTCTGCACGGGGCGCTCGGCGGCCTGATGGATGTCTCCTTCTGGTATCACTTCGCCATCCTGTTTGAAGCCCTGTTTATCCTGACGGCCGTGGATGCCGGTACGCGCTCCGCCCGCTTTATGTTACAGGATTTACTGGGTGTGATTTCCCCGGCGCTGAAACGGACCGATTCCCTGCCTGCCAACCTGATCGCCACCGCGCTGTGTGTGCTGGCGTGGGGTTACTTCCTGCATCAGGGTGTGGTGGATCCGCTCGGTGGTATTAACACCCTGTGGCCGCTGTTCGGTATCGCCAACCAGATGCTGGCCGGTATGGCACTGATGCTGTGCGCAGTGGTGCTGTTCAAGATGAAACGCCAGGCTTACGCCTGGGTAGCCCTGGTGCCGATGGCATGGCTGTTAATCTGTACCATGACCGCAGGCTGGGAAAAAGTGTTCAGCGAAGATGCCCGTGTCGGTTTCCTGGCGGTAGCGAATAAATTCCAGGCAATGATTGACAGCGGTAACATCCCGTCGCAGTACAGCGCGTCGCAGCTGTCACAGCTGGTGTTTAACAACCGTCTCGATGCCGGTCTGACACTGTTCTTTATGGTTGTTGTGGTGGTGCTGGCTGTCTTCTCACTGAAGACCGCGCTGAAAGCTCTGAAATCCGACAAACCGACGGACAACGAAACACCGTACGAGCCAATGCCGGAAAATTATCTTGATTTAGTGGCAAACAGCAAATCCGCTCACTAAAATCTGATATACTGGTGAAATAAGGAGCGGCAGGCAACTGCCGCTCCTCCGTACGCAACAGGTTCAGGGTCATAATTATGTTTGATACTCTCGCAAAAGCAGGACGTTATCTCGGTCAGACCGCCAAAATGATGATTGGTGTGCCGGATTACGATAACTATGTACAACACATGAAAAACACCCATCCTGATCAGACACCGATGACCTATGAAGAGTTTTTCCGCGATCGTCAGGATGCCCGTTACGGCAGCAAAGGCGGCCCGAAATGCTGCTGAGCCGCACAACGGCAATCATGTAAAAATACCGCACTGATTGCGGTATTTTTTTATTTCAGCGGCAGTTTTTTTCCTGTAACGCCGTCAGCTGACTCAGGCGGACAGTGGCTTTTGCCCTGGCATCATCTTTGGCAATCCCGTTACCGATACCGAAATCTCCCAGAAATCCCAGCACCGTTTTGCCGTCAAACTGCCCGGTTTTTTCAATTTCCTGCTGAATGCTGCGGGTTTTGGCAATTTCCGTTTTAATATCATGACAGTTCATTAAGGCAGATTCCTCACCGGATACCGCTGCGGCCTGCGGGTATTGTTTGGTGGCACAGGCAGACAGCAGTAAGACAAACGGGATAATAACAGCGATTTTTTTCATGGTATTTTTACTCTCAGAAAGAAAACTCAGACCATAAGAAAAAATGCACCGGCCGGATATCAAATACCGGCCTTAAATCCGCATATCCATAAAAAAACCGCCGGATTTCTGCGGCGGTTCCTGTGATAATCAGAGAAACTGACTCACTCGTCTTCTTCCTCACCTTCAAATAACGTAAATCCGCCCAATCCTTCCCAGCCCGGCAGCGCGTCATAAACCTGCTGTACAGCACGGGTGACTTTCTCATTGACCGGCATATAAAACCCGACCAGATCCGGCTGAATACCCAGGAAAATCACCTCCGGGATATCTTCTTTCAGCTGATCGATAAGAAAGTTGAGCGGCAGATTATGCGTGCTCATGATAAACATGTCAGCGATATCATCCGGGTCAATAATGCGGATCTCTCCGGGATTCAGGCCGATATCCGCCGCATCCACAATCAGCAGACGTTCCGGTTTCAGTGCCCGCACCTGGTGCGCCACATTCTCCGGTGCACTGCCGCCGTTAACGGCAATCCAGCCGTCAACCGGGTTCGCTTCCATCAGATCAGACAGCATCGGTCCCGCCGCATCATCCCCCATCATGCTGTTACCGACCGCCAGCATCACATTTTTTGCAGTGGTTTCACTCATGGGCGGCGCTTCACTATCAGGTAAATTGCCGGTTCACGCTCAATTTCCCCCAGCAGGCGGATAAGCGTGGCACTCCATTCGCGGAAGTCCGGATTTTTATCTTTCGTCAGCGGATCCAGTGCCAGTGCCAGCATATTGGTATGCGTGGAGTCGATATTGATTTCACCGAAGGTGATAAGCCCCTGCAATTTGCGGCGCGCCTCCCCTTCGGGAAGCGCATTCACCCAGGACTGATAACCGCTGAGCGGGCAGATGAGCTCCGTATTCAGACAATCGATCATGCCAACGTGGTGGCCGATTGCCAGCGAGTAGTACATCACCTGCTGAGCTTCTTCCGGAACATCGGTATCACTGTCGACAAATTTCTGTCTCAGCGACCAGAAGATCACTTTTCCGTCAGTACCTGCATGATCGGGTGTCTGTTCAGGCATGAATGCCTCCTTGTTGTAATACGGTCACCAGACGGTTCACAATTTCGCGCAGACGCGGATCCTGCTCTTCATCCATCCAGGTCTGCATTGTGCCTTTCACCTGCTCCGGTGTGGCATTTTCCAGCAGTGTCAGGAAGCGGTCGCTGATTTCGCGCCCCTGATAATACCCGGCCTGGCGGCGTGCCTCACGCTCAATCATCACGCGGGTTGCCAGCGGAATGGAAGGCAGCAGCAGCTGAACGCGCTCATTGTCTTCCTCGACATGATCCTGACCTTTCAGTTTCTGGTTCAGCAGACCCAGAGCCACCGCAAAACCGTAGATGGTTGCAGCCGGTGTCGGCGGGCAGCCCGGGATCCAGACATCAATCGGCACGATGTGCTCGCTGCCGCCCCAGACACAGTACAGGTCATGGAAGATACCGCCGCCGCAGCCGCAGGCACCGTAAGAGATACAGATTTTCGGATCCGGCGCGGATTCATACGCCCGCAGTGCCGGCATCCGCATAGCGCGGGTCACCGCACCGGTAAACAGCAGAATATCCGCATGACGCGGCGAAGCCACCACTTTGATCCCGAAACGTTCGGCATCAAAGACCGGGGTAATCGCGGAGAAAATCTCAATCTCACAGCCGTTACAACCGCCGCAGTCCACACGGTAAACATACGCTGAACGTTTGATATCTTTCAGCAGCGTGCTTTTCAGTTTCGCCACCTGCTCATCCATCTTCAGCGGTTCGCTGACATGATGGTTCACCGGGATTTCAGGCAAACTCATGATTTTTCTCCCTCAATATGCAGACGGAAGTTCTGACGGTCATTGTTCTGACGGTCATTGTTCAGCAGGTTATTTTTCTGCTTACAGGACGGACAGGTTTCATACATCGGCCGCAATGCTTCAATTCCGCTCTCTTCAACACCTGACGCCACCATCAGCGCCATAGCATATTCCACGGATTTTTTCGGTGCGAAGGCTTCCCCGCACTGGCGGCAGTGCTGTAAGCGGAATGTCCCTTTCATATAGAGATCCGCCTTGTTCATCACCGCCGTTTCAAACTCCTCGGTCAGATGGATAGCTCTGGTCGGGCAGACTTCCTCGCAGCGTGCACAATAAATGCAGCGGCCGAGGAATAACTGCCAGCGGCGCTCACCGCTTTCCAGGTCAGTTTCTATCGTCAGGGCGTTTGCCGGACAGGCAGAAATACAGGCACCGCAGGCGATGCACTGTTCCGGCACATATTCCGGCTTACCACGGAACCCGTGCGCCACTTCCAGTGGTTTGAACGGGTATTTGATTGTTGCTGTCCTCGCATTGCGGAGGGTTTTAAACAGTTTGAACATGGTATTCCCTCCGGCTTATTTCAGCGGTGAATGTTTGCGATCGATGCTGTACTGCTCGATCTCTTTGTACGCCACAGTTTTCGCTTTGCGTTTTTTCACATCCACCAGCGTCACACGGTCAGTACAGGAGTAGCAAGGGTCAAGGCTGCCGATAATCAGCGGCGCATCGGAAACGGTATTGCCCTGCAGCATGTAGCGCAGCACCGGCCAGTTAGCGTAAGTGGCCGCGCGGCAGCGCCAGCGGAACAGTTTCTGGTTATCACCCAGCATGCTCCAGTGGATATCTTCCCCGCGCGGTGCTTCGGTGTAACCCAGCGCAAATTTGTGCGGCTGATAGGTAAAACCTTCGGTCAGAATCGGCCCTTCCGGCATGTTATCCAGCGCATATTCGATCATGGACAGTGAATCCAGCACTTCTTTGATACGCACCATCACACGGGAGTAAACATCGCAGCCGTCCATGGTAAACAGGGTTTTCGGCAGGTTACCGTAATCGGCAAACGGGTGGTCGAAACGCACGTCACGGGCGAAGCCGCTGGCGCGGATCATCGGCCCGACCGGGCTGTAATCACGGGCAACCTGCGGATCCAGACGGCCGACACCGACGGTACGCTGTTCCATGTTCGGCGTGCTCAGCAGCATATCCACCAGTTGAGTGACATCCGCACGCATCTCTCGGACCAGCTGAATGGTTTTCACCCGCTGCTCTTTGAGGAAGTCACGGCGCACACCGCCGATCAGGTTGGTACCGTAAGTTTTACGGGCACCGGTCAGCAGCTCGGCCATGGTCATGGATTTTTCACGCACACGGAAGAATTGCATAAAGCCGGTATCAAAGCCGGTAAAGTGGCTGGCGAGACCGATGTTCAGCAGGTGGCTGTGCAGACGCTCCACTTCCAGCAGCACGCTGCGGATAGTGTGCGCACGCTGCGGCACATAAATCCCCAGGGCGTTTTCCACCGAAGTGGTGTACGCCACGCTGTGGGTAAAGCCGCAGATGCCGCACACACGGTCAGACAGGAAAGTGACTTCGTTATACCCCATACGGGTTTCCGCCAGTTTTTCCATACCGCGGTGGACGTAGAACATACGGTAGTCCGCATCGACAATCCGCTCCCCGTCAACAAACAGACGGAAGTGACCCGGTTCATCAGACGTGATGTGCAGCGGGCCGATTGGCACAACGCGCGCATCTTTTTTGCTGTCGTTGATAAACTCGTAAGTTTCGGTATCGGTGGTCGGTGCCGGGCGCTGACGGTAATCCATGGTGTCTTTGCGCAGCGGATAGAGATCATCCGGCCAGTCATCCGGCAGCACCAGGCGGCGCTCATCCGGCAGACCCACCGGACGCAGCCCGTACATATCGCGGATTTCACGCTCGCCCCACACCGCAGCAGGCACGCGCGGTGTGACAGACGGGAATTCCTGGGTGATCGGGCTGACATACGCCTTCACGGTCACCCAGCATTTTTCACCCTCTTCCATAGAGAGTGCATAGTAAACCGCGAACTGCCCGTTAAGCGGACGCTCATCGTTACCCCACAGCACCGGCAGCCAGCCGCCGCAGCCGTAGTACAGAAACTCCACCACTTCCGGCAGCATTTCTGTTTTGATGGTGATGGTCAGCTGGTTGGCAGTCTGCCACTCCTCTTCCAGCACCGCATGGGGAAATTTCTCGCGGACCTGTGCCAGATAGCCCGCGCCTTTACGAACGCCCTGAAGGGTATCTGTGTAATTCTGATAGCTCACGTTTATTTCTCCTGCGATGATGTGGATGTTGTATCAACACCCCACGGCCAGCGGTAGTCCGGGGTGGTTAATTCTGTACCTGGTAATGCACTGTCCGTCAGGACAATAGTGGCGGCATTTTCGAGCAGACGGCTAACCGGCTGCGGAATGTGGGTGCCCATCACCAGCATCAGTACAATGAGGATGGCCATCGGCAATGTCGTCAGGATCCCTGCCTCGCCGCGTGACACGCAGTCAGGCTGTGCGCCGAACAGGGTTTTCGATACCATTCTAACCAACCCGCCGAGGACGATAGTGAGCAGGATCAAAAGCAGCAGCGTCAGCCAGAAATGATCAGCCGCCAGACCCGCAACCACCGTCATAAACTCACTCAGGAACACGTTAAACGGCGGCATACCACCGAGTGCCAGCGCGCCGCCCGCAAAGACAACTGCCGTAAACGGCATGGTGCGCAGCATCCCTTTGACCACCGTGATATCACGGGTGCCGTACTTCAGTAACACGTTACCGGAACCGCAGAACAGCAGGGTTTTACCCAGGCTGTGGTTCAGTGTGTGCAGCAGTGCGGCCAGCACACCCAGCGGGCCGCCGATACCCAGCGCCACCGCGATCAGCCCCATGTTTTCCACACTGGAGTACGCCAGCAGGCGTTTCATATCACGCTGGATCAGGATAAAGAATGCCGCCACAGCCACAGAGAGCAGGCCGAAGACCAGCAGCAGTGTTTGTGTGAATTCCCCGCCGATAGCCGAGGTGATAATGATGTAGTAACGGATGATAATCAGCAGTGCGCAGTTCAGCAGAACCGCGGACAGCAGCGCGGAGACCGGGCTCGGCGCCTCACTGTGTGCATCCGGCAGCCAGGCGTGCATCGGGAACAGACCGGTTTTGGTACCGAAACCAATCAGCACAAACACAAAGGCCAGGTGCATCAGGGTCGGATCCAGCAGCGCGGTATGTTTCAGCACTTCGGTCCAGAAGATAGCCAGTTCCGGATCCGGCATCACACTCGCCGCATTCGCATACACGAGGATGGTGCCGAACAGACCGAACGCCACACCCACACTACAGATGATGATGTATTTCCACGCCGCTTCCAGGGAAGAGCGCTGTCCGTAGATACCCACCAGGAACGCAGAACTGAGTGTGGTGGCTTCTACTGCCGCCCACATCAGGATCAGGTTGTTACTGGTGATCACCAGCAGCATGGTGAACAGGAACAGATGGAAGAAACCGTAATAGTTACAGAGTGTTGCCACACTCACTTCACCATCATTCACTTCGTGGTTCATGTAACCGATGGAGTACAGACCGGTCAGGAAACCGACAATCCCGAGGATCGCCAGGAATAACCCGGCCAGGCTGTCCAGGTGGATCCAGCGGTTCGCCATCAGCAGATCACCTTCCGCACTGATGGTGTACACCATCCACAGCGAGAAGACGAGCATCAGGGAGATACCGGTGGTATGCACCAGGGTGACCACACCTTTCGCCCCGCCGCCTGCCAGGCGGCAGGCAAATGCCAGCAGTGAAATCACCAGCGGCGTTGCCATTAATAACGTTAACAACATGATTTGACTCATCTCATCACCCCTTCAGCGCGGTCAGTTGATCCACGTTCAGTGTGTTGAGCGTGCGATAGATTTTACGTGCCAGCACCGCCATGATAATCACAGCGAAAATGGCGTCCGTCGCGATACCGATTTCCACCAGCTCCGGCGCTTTATACGCCAGCAGAGCCAGTGTCAGGTGCGATCCGTTTTCCATCAGGCAATAACCGAATGCCTGTTTCAGGATGTTGCGCTGTGTCACGATGCAGAGTAAGCCCAGCATAAAGTGACCCAGGGAAACCGCCAGTGCCGGTTTCAGATCCGCCACCATCGGCAGTTTCACCGGTTCGACCACAAACCAGCACAGCACCACAATCACCGCCGCAGCCAGCATCAGCCAGGCCGGGCTTATCACGCCGCCGTTGGCGGTCGGATCAGACAGTTTGCGGAAGGCATAGCCCATAATCAGCGGCACCAGCACCACTTTGGTCGCGAAGGCGGTGATCGCCCACATGCCCAGCTGCGGTGCATCCAGTGTCTGTGACAACGTGGCGAAAATCGCCACCAGCACCAGAGACTGAAGTGCATAGAACCAGCAGGAAGCCACCGGGCGCTTCGCCCCGATGACCAGCAGCGAGGTGATCATCATCAGCCCCGCCAGATTGTTCACAATAATGGAACCAGTCATACTTTCTCTCCCTTAACCGAGCCAGATGACGGCGATAACACTTGAACAGAACGACATCACAATCAGCAGGCCGATAACCCACTGCATTGCTGCCGGAACCGGAGTTCCGTTTGCCACGTCTTCGCTCGGCTCGCCCGGCACAACTTTGCCGAACCAGTAGAGCAGCCAGGCAAAGCTGGCAACAGATTCAATCAGCACCAGCACCATGATTGGCGCGAAGATCCAGAACTGTTCAGATAACGCGAAACCGGCCGCGAAAATCGGGAATTTACTGAAGAAGCCGTTAAGCGGCGGCACCCCGGCAATCGCCAGCGCAGCCACACAGAAACCGACACCCAGCAGCGGATAGCGTTTTGACAGACCACGCAGACGCGGCAGCATACGGGTCCCGCAACTGTAGCTGAGCGCACCGGCCACCAGGAAGAACAGACTCTTGGCAAACGCGTGGTTAAAGATGTACGCGATACCGCCGTCAAAGGCTTCTTTGGATCCGAAGATGGACAGCGATAACGCGAGGAAGATATACGCCAGCTGGGTAATGGTTGACCAGGCCAGCAGACGTTTCATATCTTTCTGCGGCAGATACATCATAAAACCATACACCAGCGTGATAACGGCCATCACCACGCCGACCCAGCCGATGATTTCCGGCACATGGTCAGAGGACATGATGCTGCGGGCAAAGATATAAACGCCCACTTTCACCATAGACGCGGCGTGCAGATACGCACTCACCGGTGTCGGCGCTTCCATCGCGTCCGGCAGCCAGGCCTGTAACGGCAGCTGGGCTGATTTACCCCATGCCGCAAACAGGATCCCGCCGAAGACGATCAGGCTTTGTGCCTCATTCAGCTGGTTAATCGCGCTCAGGGCAAACGTACCGGTACTGATAAACAGGGTTGCCGCCGCCATAAACAGGCCGAGGGAACCCACGTGTGTGATCAGCAGCGCTTTCATTGCGGAACGCTGGGCTTTTTCTGTCTGGTAGTAACCAATCAGCGCCCATGAACAGCCACCGGTGATTTCAAAGAACAGTAACTGCCCCAGAATCGTGGATGACAGCACCACGCCCGCCATCGCGCCGATAAAAATCAGCAGGAAGGCATAATAGCGGCGGGTCGGCCCGTGAGCGTGCTCGCGGTTACCTTCAGTCAGGTAGCCGGTGGAGTACAGACAAATCAGGAAGCCGAGGAACACCACCGCAAACGCAATCAGAGTGCTCACGCCGTCAACGGTAAAGCCGAACAGCGCGATATTACCGGCCTGAACCAGTTCCAGTGTGGTGGCGGTCTTACCACCGTCGAGATACAGCCAGCCCAGTGCCGCCGTACCGAGAGAGGCCAGCAGCGCGACTAAGGTACTCAGCCACGGGGCCATGCGCGTCGGCAGGACACTGACCAGCAACGCCCCGGCAAACGGAATCAGCAGGGTCGCCAGTGCAATATTTTCTAACATGCTTTATCGCTCCTTACAGACCGGTGAGATAGAACACGAATCCGAGCGCAGCCACGCCGAATCCTAACCAGGTCACATGATGCGTCAGCAGAAAACGACCACGGGCCAGACTGTTTTCGACCAGCGATGCCAGAACGAAAATCACCAGCAGTTTTACCAGCATCAGTCCCAGCGCCAGCAGCAGACTGCCTGTGGTCAGAACGGATGCACTGCCGAACGGGAAGAAAATCGAGAGAAACAGGACTGCCACAACCACCTGTTTCAGACCGATCCCCCACTTCACCAGCGCCAGACCGGAACCGGAGTACTCGGTCAGCGGCCCTTCCTGCAGTTCCTGCTCGGCTTCCGCGACGTCGAACGGGATTTTGCCCATTTCGATAAAGGTCGCGAAACCACAGGCCAGCATGGCCAGGAAGGTGGCGGTCGGTGATACCCAGCCCTGACTCATCACGGCACTGATGCTGCCGATATTGGTCGAACCGGCAATCAGCGCAACCACCAGCAGGCCGAGGAACAGAATCGGCTCCACCAGCACGCCGAGGGTCAGCTCACGGCTGGCACCGATACCGGCGAACGGGCTGCCGGTATCCAGACCGGACAGGGAGAAGAAAAAGCGGAACAGCGCGAAAATATATAAAATGATGATGAGGTCGCCTGCCCCGCTGAACAGTGACGTTGTGGTAACAACCGGCAGCGCCATCGCCAGCAGCAGCATGCTGCCGAGCAGCACATACGGCATCACCCGGAAAATAAACCCGGAATCACGCGGTGCCACGGACTGGCGTTTCAGCAGTTTGGTAATATCACGGTAATCCTGCATAATGCCCGGCCCCTGACGGGAGTGCATTTTTGCGCGGATCTGACGGGAGATGCCGGTAAACAACGGCGTCAGCAGCAGCAGGAAAATCGCCTGAACCACTGCGAAGAGCCCCGTCATCAATGTAGGTGTATCCTGAATCGACATGGTTTCTCTCCTTACGCCGCAATCACAACAAGCAGAACAACCAGTGCGGCCACGACATACAGACAGTAAAGTCTGAAGTCCCCGCCCTGAAGGCACTGAATGCGTTTGGCGAAACGGTTAATCCCGCGCACCAGCGGATAAATAATGCGTTCATCCCAGAATGGCTCGACTTTTCCGGCCCCGGCTTTGGTCACGTCTAAGGCATGAGCCAGACGCGCTGACGGATCAAGTTGTTTGCGCATGCGGTACAACGGTGCAAACATTGAGCGCAGCGGCTGGGTAAAGCCACCGGCAGATACGGACATATCGCGTTCCCAGGCATAACCACACGCCCAGGCGTCGCCTTTGCGGCGGAAGTTCATCTGTTTGCCTTTGAAGACCAGATAGATGATGAACGGGATCAGCGGCAGTGCCAGCAGTAACAGGAATGTCATGGCCGGTGAAATCATGGCCTGAGCAGCGGAATCCGGTACCAGCATCGCGCCCTGTGCCACTGTCACATCCGTGCCTGCGGTCAGGGTCATCGCTACTTTCGCCAGAACCGGTGCAATCACACTCGCACCGACACCCAGCAGCACACACACCACGGCCAGAATCAGCATTGCGGCAGTCATTGTCCACGGCACTTCGCGGGCATGAGTGGCGGCTTCACTGCGCGGACCGCCGCAGAAACTGACACCGTACACTTTCACGAAACACATCGCCGCCAGTGCACCGGTAATCGCCAGCATCACAATGGCAATCGGGCCGCTGATTTTCATGATGAATGTGCCGTCATGGCTCATTGAGAACAGTGACTGATAGGTGTACCACTCACTGACAAAGCCGTTGAGCGGCGGTAACGCGGAAATCGCCATACAACCGATTAAGAACGCGGTTGCAGTCAGCGGCATCAGTTTGGCGAGGCCGCCCATTTTTTCCATATCACGGGTGTGGATACGGTAAATCACCGCACCGGCACCGAGGAACAGCAGACCTTTAAACACCGCATGGTTGAGCAGGTGATAAATCGCGCCGAGCAGACCAATCGTCGCCAGCACCGGCATATCATTCGCCATACCAACCATTGCCACACCGACCCCCATCAGGATAATCCCGATGTTTTCCACGGTGTGCCACGCCAGCAGACGTTTGATATCGTGCTCCGCCAGCGCATACATAACGCCGAGAACGGAAGAGACCGCGCCGAAGCCCAGTACCACGATACCCCACCAGCCCTGGGTTGCACCCAGCAGGTCGATACCGACTTTAATGATCCCGAAGATACCGATTTTCACCATCACACCGGACATCAGTGCGGAGGCGTGAGACGGTGCAGCCGGGTGAGCCTGCGGCAGCCAGCTGTGCAGCGGTAACATACCCGCTTTGGCACCGAAGCCGAAGAAGCCCAGCAGGAAGACCACAGAGGCCATCGCCGGAGACAGTGAGAGCTGACGGAAGGAATCGAAATCCAGACTGCCGCTTTCGCGCCACATCAGGAAGAAAGCGATCATAATCAGCACAGAACCGGCGTGGGCAATAAAGAAGTAGAGCAGACCGGCGCGGATGGATTTGTCATCCTGATCCGCGATCACCAGGAACCAGGAGGCCAGCGACATCATTTCAAACAGAATGATGAACCAGAAGGCGTTGTCCATCACCACCAGGGCAACCATAGAGGCGATAAACAGGTTCAGGAAGAAACCCATGCTCCACGCGCCGCGTCCCAGATATTCCTGCACATAGTTCAGGGAATACAGAGCGCTGACTGTCACCAGCAGCGAAATCACCATCACCATAAAGGCGGCGAGGCTGTCGAGGCGGACGACAAAATGGGCGAACGGGAAAGGTCCCTGAGCGAAGAACGTCAGTGTTTCGCCGCTCATCAGCACCGGAACGGCGCTGAATAAACCGAGGATCCCGCCGGCAATCGCCGTGATCCCGGCAACATACACTGCCATTTTTTCCTGCTGTTTAAACAGCAGCGAAATAAAACCGCCGGCGGTATACAGGGCAACGGACCATAAGAGTAATTCAAGAGATGTCATTTTCTGCTCTCCTGTCCTGAGACGAAAATGTCGAACTCCGGCGGCATCGCATCGACAGACGCGGTACGACGTTTCGCACTTTCGTTTTCCAGCTGATTCTCTTCAACGAGATGGAGGGCATCGGTCGGGCACACTTTCACACACGCCGGTCCTTCTTCACTGAAATCACACAAATCGCATTTCACCGCGATATTACGGATACCGGCATTCCATGCCAGGAACGGGTTCATGGTCGGCAGACTGTCCGGCACATCCAGCAGCATCTCTTTCGGCACATACTGCTCAAAGAAATCCGGCATATCGACAGGTTTACTGCCTGACGGGGTGATAGCCCCGAACGGACAGACCAGACCGCACAGTTTACAGCCGATACACAGGCTTTCATTCAGCACGATCATGTCATTTTCGTGTGTAATGGCATTCACCGGACACACACGGGCACACGGAGCATCATCACACTGACGACAAAGCATCGGCGCGGTCAGTTCCCCGATTTTCACCACATTCAATCTCGGATGTGTTTGTAATCCCTGCTGTTTATGCGTCTCAGAACAGGCCGCCATACAGGTATTACATCCGATACAAAGATGCGGGTCGGCAATAACAAAGCGATTCATTCGCCCCACCCTCCAGAAAAATCAGACGAGTCATATAGTTTGATACCCTTGCTAAGCATTTTTCATGCCATGTGTAAAAATGGATATTTATCAGTATATTGTCGTAATTTTCAGGGGCGGATAACTGTCGGTTCGACACTAATGACGACAAAAATGTCATGCGGTCTGCTGTCATCAGTTATGATGCAGATGATTAATGAATAAATATTGAACCAAGTAACCGATCGTTTCTCTAACTCTCTTTAGCGATGAAGTGATGTACCCGATGCCAATACGTCCGTTATTAAACACACTAAGAAATGAATTTGTTGTTTCTGCTGTTCTTGCCCTGTTTCTGGGCTTTTTTCTCAACTACACCGTGTATTTTTCCCGTGCTCAGAACCAGTTATTACTGGCCGGAGACTATGGTTCCCTTTATCTGATTGCTGAAATTTTTGCCAATGTTCTGTTCAGCTTCTTCTTGTTCCGGCTCATTGCCCAAACCGGATTACTGAGTTTTAAGATT
Source organism: Morganella sp. EGD-HP17 (assembly GCF_000512315.2). Lineage (NCBI taxonomy): Bacteria > Pseudomonadati > Pseudomonadota > Gammaproteobacteria > Enterobacterales > Morganellaceae > Morganella > Morganella sp. EGD-HP17. Next base: position 68,468 of record NZ_AZRH01000015.1, on the reverse strand, counting down.
CTGAGCAGCTTTATTATTCTGGTCAGTATCGCTGTCAGTTACTACGTGATGTTTTATGACGTGATTATCGGTTACGGAATTTTAGTTTCAACGCTGGCAACGGACAGTGTTGAACTGTCACAGGAAGCGGTCGGCGGGCATTTTTATCTCTGGTTCTCACTGCTTTCCGTTCCGGCTTTATTTCTGATCTGGTCGGCAAAAAAAACAAGCATACAAACGGCATCACGCCGCCGGGCACTCGCTCTGTTTACGTTTATTGTTATTCCGGTTCTGATTTTCGGTTATTTAAAACTGGCGGATGCCAATCAGAAAAAAATTGAAATGAACGGCAGTATTGATGTGTCGAGTTATGGCGGAGAGCTGAGTTACTCCTATTTACCGACCAACTGGATTGTGCCGCTGGTACAGTATGCGGTGGTCAAATATGACGATACCTTTAATGAAATTGATTTATTCGACCCGGCCGATGAATTTACTTACACTCCGGCGCCGCAGAATGACGATTTATATGTGGTTTTCGTGATAGGCGAAACCGCCCGCTGGGATCATATGCAATTACTCGGTTATGAACGGGAAACAACGCCATTATTATCTGCCGATAAAAACGTTATCGCCTTTAAAGGTCAGTCCTGTGATACCTCCACCAAATTATCGCTGCGCTGCATGTTTGTGCGTGAAGGCGGCGTAAAAGATAACGAACAGCGGACAGTTACCGAAAATAATGTTTTCTCTGTGATGAAACAGAACGGCTTTTATTCCGAGCTGTTTTCCATGCAAAGCGAAGTCTGGTTCTATAACCGGCTGGACCTGGATAATTATCTGATCCGTGAGATGATCACCGCTCAGAACAGAACGCCGGGCAAAGCTATCCGCGATGAATTACTGATGGATGAAGTTGATGACATGCTCGCCCGTAAAAAACAGGGGCAGAACCTGATCATTTTACATACCAAAGGCTCACATCATCTTTATTCCAAGCGTTATCCGCCTGAATTCCGCAAATATATGCCGGAATGCACAGAGGAAGGAACCAAATGCAGCATACAGGAAGAGATCAATGCTTATGATAATTCGATCTTATACACCGATCATTTTCTGCATGATCTGACCGAAAAATTAAAAGATAAAAATGCGATTGTCTTTTATACCTCCGATCACGGGGAATCCCTGGGCGAAAATAACGGGATGCGCCTGCACGGTACGCCACGGCATATTGCCCCGCCGGAGCAGTTCCGTGTGCCGTTTATTGTCTGGATGTCAGATAACTACATAAAAAATAACCCGTCTCTGTTTGATAACCTGAAAGAAAACAGCCGGACGCGGACATTTTTCCATCATGAATTATTCGATACCATTCTCGGCTGTTCCGGTGTGACATCATCCGACGGCGGGATTAATAATAAAAATAATCTCTGCTATCGGTGATACAGTAACCTCATCCGCTGATACAGAGAGAGAATTTAAGGATGAGAAAAACAGTTACCCTGCTGGCGCTCTGCCTGCCGCTGTCCGCAGCAATGGCAGACGACAGCAGTTGTACGGACGCACAGCGTCAGCTGAACCGGGAAAATACCTATATTATCACCGGCCTGTATCTGAACGGGCCGGTCAAATCCGTTGTTACCACACGCAATAACAAACAAAAATCTTACGGCAGCAGCGAAACCACCATTACATTGTCACCGTGCGGTGCCGTGACGCAGTATGAGCAGCAGATGTACTATCTGATAAGCCCGGATGTTTACCGGAAAGAACAGTACAAAACAGATCCGGATAATCCGCTTCACCTGACCGGCACAGCAGAATACAAATTTCACGGTAAACACATTAATTCACAGACAGACATCACCCGGACGATAAATGATAAAGGACAGATTGCCGGCTATACCTTACTGAATAAAAATACCGGTGACGATGAACAGGAGGATGCCGTTACTGCCCGTATCAATTGGGAAAACAGCCGGCTCCACAGTATGGATGAGGTGAAAACGGACGGAGAAAAATCAGAAAGTCTCTTTTACCGCTATGATTCACAAGGCCGCCTGTCACACGTTTCCCGTGGCTCCGGTTCCTCAGAGACCCGCTTTACTTACACTGCTCAGCCGTGGCCATCAGTCACTTTGATCTCTATTTACAGCGGCAGCGAACTGCTGAATGTACTCACCGAACGTTGTGAACAATGGGATCATCACGGTAACTGTCTGCTGCAAAAAAATTATATCGCCGATTATTACGGCTATTCTGCGGATGACAATCCGGAGCCGGTCTTACAAACCATTCAGCGTTACCGTTATGAATATTACTGAATATAAAAAAACCGCCGCTGATTCAGCGGCGGTTTTGTAATTCATCACGTAATCTTATTTCACGCGGGAAACGTATTCACCTGAACGGGTGTCAACTTTGATCACTTCACCAATCTGCACGAACAGAGGTACTTTAACCACTGCACCAGTGCTCAGGGTCGCTGGTTTACCGCCGGTACCGGCAGTATCACCTTTCAGGCCCGGATCGGTTTCCGTGATTTCCAGCTCAACAAAGTTTGGCGGGGTAACCGCGATAGGACGGCCGTCCCACAGGGTAACGATACATTCAGCCTGGTCGATCAGCCATTTGGCGTTATCACCGATAGCTTTCTCATCCGCAGCCAGCTGCTCGAAAGTTTCGTTGTTCATGAAGTGCCAGAACTCACCGTCGTTGTACAGGTAAGTCAGGTTCAGATCCATGACATCAGCGCCTTCCGCAGAGTCTGTTGATTTGAAGGTTTTCTCCAGCAGTTTGTTGGAGATCAGTTTACGCAGACGCACACGGGCGAATGCCTGACCTTTACCCGGTTTAACAAACTCACTTTCAACAACCACGCAAGGTTCGCCGTCTAACATAATTTTAAGACCTTGGCGAAATTCGTTGGTACTATAAGTAGCCATGGAAATCCTCTAATTTTAAATAAATGGCATAGCCAAAAAAATGGTCGATATTGTAACCCAAAAACAACCCGCCCGAGAAGTCTGGCTGCATCAACTCACTGATTCTGTCACTAACCCAACAGAACTGCTGGCAATATTAGGCCTGGAACAGGACGAAAACTGGCGTGCCGGTACTGATGCCCGCCGGTTGTTTGCTCTGCGTGTCCCCCGTCCTTTTATCGCCAAAATGGAAAAAGGCAATCCGCGCGATCCGTTATTACTTCAGACCATGACACACAGGGCTGAATTTGACCTGACCCCGGGGTTCTCTGACGATCCGCTGGATGAACAACACAGTGTTGTTCCGGGACTACTGCATAAATATCACAACCGGGCATTGCTGTTAGTGAAAGGCGGGTGCGCGGTCAACTGCCGCTACTGTTTCCGCCGTCACTTCCCGTATGAGGACAATAAAGGCACCAGACATAACTGGCAGCAGGCGCTCGATTATATCGCTAACCATCCTGAACTCAATGAAATCATTTTCTCCGGCGGTGATCCGCTGATGGCAAAAGACCATGAGCTGGACTGGCTGCTGACGCAACTGGAAGCGATTCCCCATATTCAGCGGCTGCGCATTCACAGCCGTCTGCCTGTCGTGATCCCTGAACGCATTACGCCGGGACTGACCGCGCGTTTCCGCGATTCACGGCTACAGATAATTTTAGTCACACATATCAATCACGCGAATGAAATCGACGATACATTGAAAGAAAAAATGAATCAGCTGCGTGAAAGCCGCGTTACCCTGCTCAATCAGAGCGTTCTTCTGCGTGATGTGAATGACAATGCAGAGGTGCTGGCACAGCTCAGTAATGCGCTGTTTGACGCCGGTATTCTGCCTTATTACCTGCATGTGCTGGATAAAGTACAGGGTGCGGGACATTTTCTGATCAGTGATGATGAAGCCCGCCGCATCATGCATGATCTTCTGCCGCGTATTTCCGGGTATCTGGTGCCGCGTCTGACCCGGGAAATCGGCGGTGAACCGAGTAAAACGCCGATCGATCTCCGTCTGCGTCAGAGCTGAGTATTACCACGTAAACACGGTCATCTGAAGAAATAGTATTTTACAGGTAACTTCAGACAGGTTAAATTGCGTACATTATGTATTATTGAGTACAAAATTATGACGGATTTTTTAACCTCAAACCAGGCCGCGTGGGATAAACAGGCGGAACAACAACAGGCGTGGTCAACACCGGTCAGCGCAGAGCTGATTGCGGCTGCCAAACAAGGAAACTGGGATGTGCATCTCACCCCGCAGCCGCTGCCGAAAGACTGGCTGGGAGATGTGAAAGGCAAACGTATTCTCTGTCTGGCCTCTGCCGGTGGTCAGCAGGCCCCGGTACTGGCTGCCGCCGGTGCGGATGTGACGGTGTTTGATTTATCAGATAAGCAACTTGAGCTCGATCGTCAGGTTGCTCAGCGCGACGGGCTGACACTGCAGGCGGTACAGGGCGATATGCGGGATCTCAGCGCATTTGCGGATGGTACTTTTGACTGCGTGTTCCATCCGATTTCCAATCTGTATATCCCGGATGTGAATCCGGTATGGCGTGAATGCCACCGCGTACTGAAAACCGGCGGCACACTATTGGCCAGTTTCTTTAATTCAGTGGTGTTTGTCGGCGATCGTGATGCGAAATACCGCAAAGAAGGCATTATCAGACCAGCATATAAAATGCCGTTCTCTGAACTGACAGCATTAACACCGGAGCAGTTGGCAGAGAAGCAGGCACGGCAGGAAGCTTTTGTGTTTGGTCATTCCCTGACAGATTTGATCGGCGGACAACTGAAAGCCGGTTTTCATCTGACAGATTTTTATGAGGACTGGCAACCGAACCCGCGTTTTGTTATCGATAATTATCTGCCGACATTTATTGCGACTGCGGCAGTTAAGGTACGATGAGGTCTGATAAACAGAAAGTCGCTGTAAATACAGTGGTTATCTGCAAGCTGATTTATTGCTTTCCGTGTGTTGTCCGTGATTACGGAGTCTGCGCCAGCGGCGGGTAAAAACAGAAAGTCGCTGTGAACACCTCCCTGTGCGCTCAGGCTCGCCATCCATGGCTCGCATGCTTTCTGTTTTCTTTACCCGCCGCCCGCGCTTTTCACATCTGAATAAAAAAACCACCGTTTATATTGACGGTGGTTTTTTTGTATCTGACTCAGACAATTTCGCTAAATCATTCAATCTGCAGCAAGGCGGCAAAGTGAGGACATCCGGGGAGCATACACCAGTATGTGACCCGCGTGGCCGAACGAAGCCAACACCGCTGCAGGTTGAAGGATGACGCGAATTCGTTAAATTATGGGCACTTAAATACCTGACCCGTCAGCTTGCTATCCACCGGGATCAGGCTGGACACAATCGCTGACTCTGCCGGGCTGCCGAGACCATAAATCACGTTACCGCCCATTGCCGCGGCTTTGTTACGCAGGTCATTTGCCGCACCGCGCATGGAGCTGCTTTCGTTACCGACACCGGTCATCCAGTTGCTCTGTACACCGGTAACTTCACCTAATTTCTGACATTCTGCCGGTGGCTGCTCTTCGGAAAAGCGGACCTGTGATCCGGCGGAGCTCAGTTCGTTCGTGGTCGTACAGCCTGCCAGTAATAACAGTGCCAGAGCACCGGGTAACATTTTAATCCGCATAGTTTTCCTCATTCACGGTTGGAAAAAATTTATACAGCTAATTTAACCACTTTGTGGCAGCGACTTCAAAAACTAATCGCTGAAAACCACCCGCTGATCGCAATCAGCCGCAAATTATGCATAAAAAAACCGGCACCTGAGTTTCCTCAGAGTGCCGGTTTGGTTTTTCCTGTGTCAGCCCGGTAATTTACTGATAGTCTTTTTTAATTTTCTGAGCGGCATCTGAACCACGTTTCGCTTCTTTTTCGGCGATTTCGACGGACAGACCAATATACGCGCGCGGATCTAACATTGCTTTGATTTCTTCATTGCTGAAGGCAGCGGTAATAGTGTCGTTTTTCGTCAGGTTTGTGTAGAAATCCTCACCATCTGCAGCGGTTTTAATCGCTTCCTCATACAATAATGAATGCGCCTTATCCTTACCCAGCTTTTCCGCCATTTTCATCATCACGTATTCGGTGTTATCCAGCCCTTTGTTTCTCATGACGTTGTGCAGCATTCTCTCTTCATGAGGTACGATGGTTCTGGTGAGCTCTTCTGTTCTCAGCAGCACTTCGGTGGTCAGTTCGAGTGCTTCCTCGATCAGTCCGTCGAATAACATATAAGAGCTGCTGTCACCCTCATACGGTCTGACAGCGGAGTACATGCCGACACCCGGCAGTGAGTACAGTTTCTGGGAGTTCGCAATAATGCCTTTGGCCAGTTTCGGGTTAATTTTGTGCGGCATAGTGCTGCTGCCCACAGTACCCCTGGTAAAGCCTTCGGAAACTTCCGCGATCTCTTCCAGCGTGGTGCTGTAAACTTCCTCACCGATTTTGTGGCAGATATTCGCCATCAGCGCCAGGTTCGCCATATACTCCAGTTTATGGGTGCTCAGGTTGCGGGACGGCACTTCCATCGCATGCATGCCGGTCAGTTCAGCAACTCGTTTCTGGACTTCCAGACCGATACCCGGCATGGTGTTAAATGCCCCGACCGCGCCCCCCATCATGATAGTGAACACACGCTTTTCACACTCTTTCATGCGCTGGCTGCAATCAATAAAATCGCTGATCCACACAGCCACTTTGTAGCCGTAAGTGATAGGAATGGCGTGACGGCCGTGTGTTCTGCCCGGCATCACCATGTGTTTGGTTTTTTCTGCGAGACGCGATAAATTTTCCAGGATCTCACTTAACAGCAGCATAAATTTATTATGGACTGTCTTCATCATATACAGCTGCGAACTCTGCTGAATATTCTGGGTGGTAATACCGTAATGAATATATTTACCACTCTCTTCCGAGCAGGCATTCACTAATACTTTTAAGAACGGTACGAAGCCATGACCGATTTTCTGATAGATACGGCTCATCTCTTCAAAATCGATATTCTCAATAACCGCCTTTTCTTTAATTTCACCGGCAGCAGACCGGGGAATAAACCCCAGTTCTGCCTGTGCCTGAGCTAACACTGATTCAAACATCAGCCAGGTATTGTATTTGGCTTCATCTGACAGCAGCGCTTTTATGCCGCGGTCATCGATGGTTTTACTTTTAGAATCATATAAAGCTCTCATCATATATCCTTTTATTTCTTCATTGCTTCATCAACAGCGTTGCGGACAAATTCAACCTTCGGTCCGTAAACAACATGGACGTGGTTTGCCGATGGAAAGAAGAATGCAGTACATCCTGATTCCGACATTAACTCTTTATCAATCTTATTCACTTCTGCGATATCGATACGCATACGGGTAATACAGTTATCAACGTTACGGATATTTTGTTTTCCGCCTAACGCCTCGATAAGAATTTCCGCAATTTCACCATAACGTTTTTCTTTAATTAACGTGTTTTTCAGATTGCTGGATTCTTCACGGCCCGGCGTTTTAATATCAAACCGGAGGATAGCCCAGCGGAAGATAAAGAACGTCACCACCGCCAGACCGGTACCGATAAGCACCAGGAATATCCAGTTAGTACGTTCGTACAGCAGGCCGAAAATCGTGAAATCGAAGATGGTTCCGCGGATATAACCAATCGCGACACCGGCGAATGACAGCAATACCGCACCAATACCCACGATGATGGCATAAATTAAATACAGCAGCGGTGCGATAAACACGAAGGTAAATTCAAGCGGTTCCGTGACGTTACCGAGCATGGCGGTCAGTACCATCGTCACCAGCATGGATTTCACTTCCGCGCGGTTCTCTTTCTTCGATGTTTTATAGATAGCTAACGCGATTGCCGGGAACAGGAACAGCGTCACCAGCATTTGCTGCTGCGCCATAAAGCGCGTCAGGCTTGGCATCATCGCCCAGTATTCAGTTCCGGGGCCCTGTTTGAATAACACTTCAGTCAGCGCCGGAACAACACCGACATAGGTTTGTCCGTCAATCACATAGGTACCGCCGGCTTCGGTAAATCTGAACAGCACGTTCCAGACGTGGTGCAGACCGAACGGAATAAACAGACGCTCACCGCCCGCCGTAAAGAACGGACCGACAGGACTCAGAAAGACAGCAGAGAGCTTCATCAGCCCCTGAACCAGCACTTCCCAGATAAACGGTAATGTCGCGCCGACCATAATCATCAGGCCGACCATGATGATGGAAACGGATTTTTTACCGGAGAAGAAAGCGAAGGCAGTCGGCAGTTCAAGGTTATAGAACTTATCCGTTGCCCAGGCGGCAATCAGACCGGTGATGATCCCCCCGGCGGCACTGATATTTAAGGTTTGGATCCCCAGAACCTTAATTTGCCCCACCTGCCCCATAATGGCCGGATCCGCCAGTTTACCGGTGAGTACCAGCCAGATATTCATGGTGATAATCAGCGACAAATACCCCACCACAGAGGCAAAGACCGCGATCCCCTTATCACGCTGACTCATCCCGTAGGCAACCCCCATGGCAAAGAGCAGCGGAATGTTGTCAAAAATAACACCGGCAATAGAGCGAATGCTGACAAGCAGTGCGTTAACCGTTTCATTTCCGAGGAAAGGGAACCGGGCGATCATGTAGGTCTGCACTAATGCACCACTTATCCCCAGAATCATACCTATCGGAGCCAAAACCCCGATTGGCAGGAGCAGTGTCCGGCCAAAGCGCTGGATCGACTCTCCGAATTTTCTTTTAGCCATATTATTTTCCCTGCGACGAAGAATATTGATATTACCCGGAATACTAGCACTGCGTTTTTGAAATGAAATGATGGTACGGTTTTAAATATTATCTCAGGTCTTAAATTATGACCCGGGTCATTCTAAGGCGATAATGATTTAAAAATCAGGATGATAATAATTTTTAAGACGTTCTGTTAATGATTTTCTGAATAAACGATTATTTTAAAAAAAGCAGGAATTATTGAACAAAAAGCATTCAATTCAACTTAAGCTAAATAATGAGTTTATTTACAGCAAACTTTCCAGCTCATTAATTAATAAATCCACCAGGATAAAAAACCCTGTTCTGGACTTTGAGTCATCCCGTTTGGTGTCATAACTGTCAGAGAAGCAAAAGAGTGTGTTATTTGCGTATGTGGTCAGTTCATTCGTGTGGAAGGCAGTCATACTGATGATATGGGCATCTTTCAGCTGGACGATTTTTGCGGTTTCAATGATCTTTTTGGTTCCGCCGGAAAGGGAGATAAAAATCACGGTGTCATCTTTGCTGACAAGGCGGGTAAAGGAATCAGAAAGGTTATAATCATTAATAAAAAAGCAGTGCAGTCCCAGCGAAAATAATAAATGCTCCAGATAGTAACCGACTGCCTTGCTGGTTCCCCGTGCCACCAGAAAGATATTCCGTGAACCGCGCAATGTTTTTGCACAATCGCGGATCTGATCTTCATTAATCAGTGTGAAGGTCTTATGAATATTATTCTCGAGCTGTTTTTTATAGGATGCAGGTGCTTTTTTCTCTGCTTTATTTTGTGAGAGGATATGATTGTTAATCTGAAATTTAAGTTCTTTAAACCCGCTGAAACCTAATTTCTGGGATAAATTGATAATCACCGTTTTGGACACAAACGTTTTGGCGACTAATTCATTAATATTTAACCAGGGGATATCGGCAATATTTTCCGTAAGATATTTTAATACTTTCTTCTCACTGACGGTTAAGTTGTCGTAATTCTTCAGAAAATCCAGCATATCCGGCACTCCCCCATTTCAGCAGCGGTATCTCTCAATAATACCTCATAATGATGATAAACAGTGGGATATTATAAAATACAAACCGGACACACAAAAAAAAGCCCGTAACCAATCAGGTTACGGGCTTTTTCAGCAAACAATTGCAGTCAGACTACATGATTACATCATGCCGCCCATACCGCCCATGCCGCCCATACCACCGGCTGCACCTAAATCCATTTTGTCGTCTTTAGGCAGTTCAGTGATCATCGCTTCAGTGGTGATCATCAGACCCGCGATAGAACCGGCGAACTGCAGAGCAGAACGGGTTACTTTAGTCGGATCCAGGATACCCATTGCGATCATGTCGCCGTATTCTTCGGTGGCTGCGTTGTAACCATAGTTACCTTTACCTCCTTTCACGGTGTTAACAACAACAGATGGTTCTTCACCTGCGTTTTCAACGATCTGACGCATAGGTGCTTCCATTGCGCGCAGCGCAACACGGATACCCACGTTCTGATCTTCGTTATCACCGGTCAGGGCAGTCAGAGCAGCCGCAACGCGGACTAATGCAGTACCGCCGCCGGCAACCACACCTTCTTCAACGGCTGCGCGGGTTGCGTGCAGAGCATCGTCAACACGGGCGCGTTTTTCTTTCATTTCAACTTCAGTTGCCGCACCGACTTTGATAACAGCAACACCGCCTGCCAGTTTCGCTACGCGCTCCTGCAGTTTTTCACGGTCGTAATCTGAGGTTGAATCTTCGATCTGCTGACGGATCTGACCAACGCGTGCTGCGATAGTCTCTTCGTCACCCACACCATCAATGATAGTAGTGGTATCTTTGTTGATAACGATACGTTTTGCCTGACCCAGGTCTTCCAGAGTTGCTTTTTCCAGCTCCATACCGATCTCTTCAGAGATAACAGTACCGTTGGTCAGGGTTGCGATATCCTGCAGCATCGCTTTACGACGGTCGCCGAAGCCCGGTGCTTTCACCGCAGCCACTTTCACGATACCGCGCATGGTGTTAACCACCAGTGTTGCCAGTGCTTCACCTTCAACATCTTCTGCGATGATCATCAGCGGTTTGCTTGCTTTGGCAACGCCTTCCAGAACCGGCAGCAGTTCACGGATGTTGGAGATTTTTTTGTCGACCAGCAGGATGTACGGGTTTTCTAACTCAACAGAACCGGTTTCCGGTTTGTTGATGAAATACGGGGAGAGGTAACCGCGGTCGAACTGCATACCTTCAACAACATCCAGTTCGTCTTCCAGGCCGGTGCCTTCTTCGACAGTGATAACGCCTTCTTTACCGACTTTATCCATCGCTTCCGCAATCAGTTTACCGACGGTTTCATCGGAGTTTGCAGAGATAGTACCTACCTGCGCGATTGCAGTGGTATCAGAGCATGGTGCAGACAGTTTTTTCAGTTCTTCAACGGCTGCAACAACGGCTTTATCGATACCGCGTTTCAGATCCATCGGGTTCATGCCCGCAGCAACGGCTTTCAGGCCTTCAGTGATGATAGACTGAGCCAGTACGGTTGCAGTGGTGGTACCGTCGCCCGCAGCGTCATTCGCTTTGGAGGCAACTTCTTTCACCATCTGTGCGCCCATGTTTTCGAACTTGTCGTCCAGCTCGATTTCACGCGCAACAGACACACCATCTTTAGTGATAACCGGTGCGCCGAATGATTTGTCTAACACAACGTTACGGCCTTTCGGACCTAAAGTGACTTTTACTGCGTCTGCCAGAACATTGACACCACGGAGCATTTTAACACGGGCGTCGTTACCGAATTTTACGTCTTTAGCTGCCATTATTTCTATTCCTTCGAATGCTTTTATGGTTTAAGAAGATCTGAGTACAACCAGTACGGTGTAATTATGCTTCGACAATCGCCAGGATGTCGCTTTCAGACATAATCAGCACTTCTTCATTATCAATTTTTTCAGCTTTTACGCCGTAACCATCATTGAAAATCACGATATCACCGACTTTAACGTCGAGTGGTTTCATTTCGCCGTTTTCCAGGATGCGACCGTTACCTACTGCCAGCACTTCACCACGGGTCGATTTACCTGCCGCTGTACCGGTCAGGACGATCCCGCCCGCTGATTTCGCTTCAACTTCTTTACGCTTAACAATAACACGGTCGTGCAAAGGACGAATTTTCATTGATAGATCTCCTGTAAAAAAATCCGTATCAAATAACGTGGATTAAAGGTTCAGGCCGGATACTAATACCATTGCCATGTTTGAGCAGATGGGGTCAGTTCCGGACAAGTTCAAGGGGGCAGAGATGAAAAAAATACGAAATTTCACGGTCTCTGTCCAAACTGTTCAGATATCAGGGTTTATCCTGCGGATTATCATCATTGTGCGACGCCGGTGACTGGTTGAGCCGCTGTGATGATGTATCACCACGGCGCTCAAATTCCCCTTCGTACACATTCCCCCGGTTTGCCGCGTTACCGGCGAACGGGTTCGTCCGCGGCTGATACACGCGGATAAACGGCAGCACACGGGACACCAGCAATTTCTGTACCGGCGGCAGCAACAGCAGCAACCCTAAGAAATCGGTGAAAAAGCCCGGCAGGACCAGCAGGATCCCGGCCAGCACCAGAGAGACGCTTTTGATCATCTCTGCCGCAGGGCTCTCACCCGCCTGAATTTTCTGCTGAATCAGACTCAGATTACGCATTCCCTGATTGCGCACCAGAGATACGCCGAGACAGGATGTCAGCACCACCAGCACCAGTGTCATAAACACACCGATGGCGGATGCCACGTGAACAAAAATGACCGCCTCAATATAGATCAGCAGACAAATGAGGATAAGGGGTAACCAACGCATAACGTCTTCCTTATGTGGTGCACTGTGATGTAAAAAACCGCCCCTTTGTCAGCCTTTGTGAACTACTTCTAAGAGACGCGCTGTAAATTCGATTTTTAGTCATGGATGTTCATAATGATGGGGTCATTTCAGACGTTTTCAAGCGCGGCATGTGCCGGAATCGCACATGATATTTGTGATTTATCGCACATAAGAGTGATAATAGTGCAAACATTTCAGTTAATAAGTGATCTGGCTAAAAGGATTCAACGCAAATACAGAATATCATCACTGAGAATGCAATAAACTAAGTGATACTCTCTATTAATATCGGACAAAATAATATAATTGCTGTCTTTACTATTAAGTAAGACAACCATTCAATCAAAGAAGGTTCTCATGTCAAATAATTTTCGTATCGAAGAAGACCTGCTGGGTAAACGCGAAGTACCGGACGATGTGTATTATGGTGTCCATACACTGCGGGCTATCGAAAATTTCTATATCAGCGACCGTACAATCAATGATGTCCCGGAATTTATCCGTGGCATGGTGATGGTGAAAAAAGCCGCTGCCATGGCGAATAAAGAACTGCACACTATTCCGCGTGCGATTGCGGATACCATCATCAAAGCCTGCGATGAAGTCCTGATCCACGGTAAATGTATGGATCAGTTCCCTGTGGATGTTTTCCAGGGTGGTGCCGGTACTTCACTGAATATGAACACAAACGAAGTACTGGCAAATATCGGCCTGGAACTGATGGGCCATAAAAAAGGGGAATATGAGTTCCTCAACCCGAATGATCACCTGAACAAAGCCCAGTCCACCAACGACGCTTACCCGACCGGCTTCCGTATCGCTGTCTACAATTCAATTACCCAGCTGATTAAATCTGTTGAGTATCTGAAAGGCACCTTTGATGCCAAATCCGATGAATTCAAAGATATCCTGAAAATGGGCCGTACCCAGTTACAGGATGCCGTTCCGATGACATTAGGCCAGGAATTCCACGCCTTTGCCATCCTGATGAAAGAAGAGATCAGAAACCTGCATCACACCGCTCAGCTGGTGCTGGAAGTTAACCTCGGCGCCACCGCGATTGGTACCGGGCTGAACACCGCACCGGGCTATCAGAAACTGGCGGTGGAAAAACTGGCGGAAGTGACCGGCCTGCCGTGTGTACCGGCAGAAGACCTGATCGAAGCAACATCTGACTGCGGTGCTTACGTGATGCTGCACAGTGCGCTGAAACGCCTGGCCATGAAGCTCTCCAAAATCTGTAATGACCTGCGTCTGCTCTCCTCCGGTCCGCGTGCGGGTCTCAAAGAGATCAATCTGCCGGAAATGCAGGCGGGTTCTTCTATCATGCCGGCAAAAGTGAACCCGGTGATTCCGGAAGTGGTAAACCAGGCGTGTTTCAAAGTCATCGGTAACGACGTCTGCGTCACCATGGCTGCCGAAGCAGGTCAGTTACAGCTGAACGTGATGGAACCGGCTATCGGCCAGGCGATGTTTGAATCTATTTCTCTGCTGAGCAACGCCTGCCGCAACCTGGGTGAGAAATGCGTTTCCGGTATTACCGCCAACAAAGAAATTTGTGAAGCGTATGTGTTCAACTCTATCGGTATCGTGACTTACCTGAACCCGTTCATCGGTCACCATAACGGGGATATCGTCGGTAAGATTTGTGCGGAAACCGGCAAGAGTGTGCGCGAAGTGGTTCTGGAGCGCGGTCTTCTGACAGAAGCTGAGCTGGATGATATTTTCTCAATTGAGAACTTAAAGAATCCGGCCTATAAAGCAAAACGCTTTGATGACTAATATAATAATAAGAAATACATAGAACACAAAAGCACGTCATCGCAAGGTAACGTGCTTTTTTATTACCCTACTACAAAAATTTAACATTTTTCTACGGGATTTTACAGGAGCACTTATGCTAGCCATCGAATTTATTATCGTACTGCTGGCCATTTATCTCGGGGCGCGCCTCGGAGGGATAGGTATCGGTTTTGCCGGCGGACTGGGGGTTCTCGCCCTCGCCGCCATCGGCGTGAAACCGGGCAGCATCCCGTTCGACGTTATCTCCATTATAATGGCTGTTATCGCTGCAATCTCTGCCATGCAGGTCGCGGGCGGGCTGGATTATCTGGTTCAGCAGACTGAAAAACTGCTGCGCCGCAATCCGCGCTATATCACCATCCTCGCCCCGATCGTCACCTATTTTCTGACACTGTTTGCCGGAACCGGTAATATTTCACTGGCAACCCTGCCGGTGATCACCGAAGTTGCCAAAGAACAGGGGATTAAACCTTCCCGTCCGCTTTCCACCGCCGTTGTGGCCGCGCAGATAGGGATCACCGCATCACCGATTTCAGCGGCGGTGGTGTATATGTCATCGGTCATGGAGCCGATGGGCGTCAGTTACCTGCATCTGCTGATGATCCTGCTGCCATCCACCTTTGTCGCGATCATCCTGATGTCCTTTATTGTGTCCTGGCTGTTTGATGACAAACTCGCCAATGACCCGGTCTTTAAGAAACGTCTTGCTGAAGGCGTGGTGGAACTGAACCGCAGTGAAAAAGCTGCCATCAAACCAGCTGCCAAACTGTCTGTTCTCCTGTTCCTGCTCGGTGTCCTGTCCGTTGTGGTCTTTGCGGTTGTCAACAGTAAGAGTGTCGGGCTGCTGTCTGAACCGATTATGTCCACCACCAACGCCATTCTGATTATCATGCTCAGTGTCGCGACACTTATTACCCTGATATGCAAGGTAGAGACGGATATCATCCTGAACTCCAGTACCTTTAAAGCCGGGATGAGCGCCTGTATCTGTATCCTGGGTGTGGCGTGGCTGGGCGATACCTTCGTTCAGGCAAATCTGGAGTGGATCAAACTGACTGCCGGTGATTTAATCACGCAGCATCCGTGGCTGCTGGCGGTTATTTTCTTCTTCTGTTCTGCCCTGCTCTATTCACAGGCCGCCACCGCCAAAGCGCTGATGCCGATGGCACTGGCGCTGGGTGTTACACCACTGACTGCCATTGCCTCTTTCTCTGCGGTTTCCGGTCTGTTTATCCTGCCGACCTACCCGACCCTGGTCGCGGCGGTTCAGATGGATGACACCGGTACCACCCGTATCGGCAAACTGGTCTTCAACCACCCGTTCTTTATCCCGGGCACCATTGGTGTCGCACTGTCGGTCTGCTTCGGCTTCCTGATCGGCAGTGTCGTTCTGTAATTCCCTGCACTGATAAATCCGCCCTCCGGGGCGGATTTTATTTACCTGCGTCTCTCGCCTTTCATCAGCACTCACGTTATTCTGGATCATATGCCTTTATCAGGGAGAACCTGCTGTGCAACGTGAAGACGTCCTCAATCAGGCACTGAGTCTGCTGGAAAACCACGGCCTTCTGATGTCTGAAGCCACCCTCAACGATAACCTGGACATTGATCCCGAACGCCTGCGGATTTTCTGGCCGACCCGTAATGACCTGCTCTACGACTGCCTGCGTTACCACGGTAATCAGATTGACATCTGGCAGCGCCGCATTCTGCTGGATGAGTCGCTGTCCTGTGAAGATAAACTGCTTGCCCGTTACACGGCACTGGCGGAACGTGTCCGCGAAAACCGTTTTCCGGGATGTCTGTTTATTGCGGCCAGCAGCGCCTTTCCTGATGCGGATCACCCTATCCATCAGTTATCCCGCCAGCAGAAACAAAGTGCCTTTGCATTTACCACAGAGCTGCTCAGAGAGCTGGATATTGATGATTGCGATATGGTGGCCCGTCAGCTGGAACTGATTCTGGAAGGATGCCTGAGCAAACTGCTGATATCCCGCAGTACCGATGATATCGCCACCGCCCGGCGGCTGGCAGAAGATGTGCTGACTATCGCCCGTTGCCGTAAAAACGGCGCACTCAGCTGATTTATTCACCACATGCATAAATTGCGTCCGCATTCTGCATAAAAAGAGCACACTCACACTTTTTTTATGGTTTTTTGACAGAAAGGCATTGACGCAAACCACGGAATACGGTTTAATGCGCCCCGTTGCCCGGATAGCTCAGTCGGTAGAGCAGGGGATTGAAAATCCCCGTGTCCTTGGTTCGATTCCGAGTCCGGGCACCACCTTATTATCAACAGACGTCAACCGACGTCTGTTTTTGTTTGTAAAGCCCGCTAAAATCAACACTCTCCCAAAGTTTCAACTCAACTGAATTCTACTCGATTCTACCCACATCAACCCCATTGTGTGGGTACAATTGCGGGTATACACTAGTTCGATAGAATTTTGTACCCACTTTATCTCTCAGGAAGCTCACTATGGCATTGACTGACGCTAAAATTCGGGCGGCTAAACCCGATGTGAAATCCTATAAATTAACCGATGGTGCAGGTCTGCACTTATTGGTTCACACTAATGGTTCTAAGTACTGGCGATTACGCTATCGCCACTTAGGTAAAGAGAAAACCTTAGCATTGGGTTTATACCCTGATGTCTCTTTATCAGAGGCGCGTTTAAAACGTGATGAAGCAAGAAAATTGATTGCTGACGGTATTGACCCGTGCGAACAAAAACGTGTGGCTAAAGCAGCTTCTGATGCTAATCTCTCTTTTGAAACCATCGCAAGACAATGGCATGCCAGCAATAAAAAATGGTCTGAATCACACAGTGAAAAGGTTTTAAAGAGTTTGGAGTCGCATGTCTTTCCTTATATTGGATTACGCGATATCACTACCCTCAAAACCCCTGACCTGCTTATTCCTATCCGTGCAGCAGAAAGTAAAGAGATTTATGAGATAGCTGCGCGTTTACAGCAACGTATCGCTGCTGTTATGCGTTATGCGGTGCAATCCGGTATTATTGGTTATAACCCTGCCATTGATACCGCAGGGGCTGTAACGACTGTACAACGCCAACATCGTCCAGCTCTTAACCTTGACCGTCTACCTGAACTCATTGCCCGTATCGATGCTTATAAAGGGCAACCCGTCACTCGCCTAGCCGTGATGTTAAATTTATTAGTGTTTATTCGGTCAAGTGAACTTCGCTATGCGCGTTGGTCTGAAATTGATTTTGACAAAGCGTTGTGGACTATTCCTGCGGAGCGAAAAGCCATTCCCGGTGTTAAATTTTCGCATCGAGGAGCCAAAATGCGTACACCACATTTAGTACCTCTTAGCCAACAAGCTATCACTATACTGAAAGAGATTAGGGCATGGACAGGTGAGCATGAATTGATCCTAACGGGCGCTCATAATCCCTTTAAACCCATGAGTGAAAATACAATCAATAAAGCCTTACGTGTCATGGATTATGATACCAAAACTGAAATTTGTGGTCATGGTTTCAGAGCAATGGCGTGTAGTTCATTAGTTGAATCAGGTTTATGGTCGAAAGATGCAGTAGAAAGGCAAATGAGTCATCAAGAACGTAACTCAGTAAGAGCTGCTTATATTCATAAAGCAGAACATATTGAGGAAAGGCGGCTGATGGTACAGTGGTGGGCAGATTATTTGGATGCTAATCGGGAACAAACGATTTCGCCATTCGACTTTGCCAAGTTTAATAATCCAATGAATCACTAAGACTTTAACCATGTCATATAGGAGATCCATTCGCAATACGAGAAGTCAAATAATGCGGTAGTATGCCGACTACATGGATTCTTTGGAAAGCCAAAATAAAGTGATTTCGAAATAGCTTATGCCTAAAAACGTAATCATGATCACAGTTTTATTATCATGCATTTTAGTTTGTAACCCATATTCCACCAAAGCAAGAGCCTCTGTCCTGATGAACTGACCCTAGTTTATTGGACAGGGGCTTTTTTCGTTTTAACCCGCCCAAAATGAAATCATGATAGAAAGCATAACATGTTATCGGGACTGTAAGGCAACTCATTATCCTGCTCTAAAACGTCATTAATCATTTTTAAAGCAGATTGTCTGTTTTCAGCTGATGGGGATTTTATATCAATATCGTATTCTAAAAGGAAATAGCTCCTTTTATCAAAATATCGCCATTAATTAAATCACAATACATCAATAATAGGACATGAATATGCGCATAACAGCGACGGCTTCCCCATGCCTAAAATCGGGGATGATTTCTGTTTTTATTACGAACTTAGGAAAATATAACGAAGGTGAACTGGTTGGTGAATGGCTTGAGCTTCCAGCAACCTCAAAAGAAATAGAACACTGTTTAGTGCGGATTGGTATTGATGGTATTCAGTATGAAGAGTATTTCTTGACGGACTATGAATCCTCAATTGATGGCCTTTCTTCCTACATTTCAGAATACAGTCTTTTAGATGAGTTGAACGAGTTAGCCACGCAATTAGCCATGTTATCGCCTGATGAAACTGACCTTTATCAGGCGGCAATTGAAATCGGTTCTTCAACGAGTTCAATCCATGATTTAATTCATTTAGCGGATAATTTAGATTCTTTCCAGCAATTAGCGGGGGTCAATAATGAATATGATTTAGGTCATTACTGGATAGAAGAAAGTGGTTGTTATGATTTAGCACAACTTGGTCACTTATCACACTACTTTGATTATGAACGCTATGGTCGTGATGTTTGTCTTGAACAAGGGGGAATTTTTCACAGTGGAAGATATATTTATCATACGGGTGGATAGATAGGACAACAGAATGAGAATCAAGCAGCTTTCATCCCTTAAAGGGAATAAGTGAAATGATGCAGCGGTATCACAATGACATCCATAAGCTAGAACGTTAATCAAACTAAACTCTATTTTAAGCTATCTTTACGGATATCCATAAAGATGGCTATTCTGATATTATTTTTATTTAATTCAAACTATTAAACAGGCGCTTATCTTACTGTGGTGACAAATGCACTATTAGAAGCAGAATAAAACGACGAGTAGTATTTTACATTTAAGTATTATTTGCCTGTAATTGAACTCTGTGACGCAATCAAATGTATTTGCCCCTATATTCCCGCAGTGAACGGTAACCTAATGCACTGTGTGAATGTCATTCGTTATTGTGCTCAAACACCATCGCCAGATCCCATACTGCAATATACATATAGGGCCGAAGTATCACACTGATATAGTTTAGTTTTTTTAAGTTGTGTCTAAGTATTTTTTTCGACTGAAAGGAGAAAAACAAGGGCTAGCTAACACACAATTTTCTGATAGAGATCTATACAATTATTAGCTATAATTGCCTTCCAATGATATCGCATATCATGAAAAGGTGATTTAATGAGTGAAACTAAAAATTTAAAAGAATCGAATAAAACCACGATATATGCAGTTATAACTGCACTATGTGTTGTTATATTTTTAATTCAGTTAGGAATTAAAGGATATGTTAATATCAAGAATATTTATGTAGGGCTCGGTATATCTGGAGGAGTATCAGTCATATCGTTGTTATTAGTTAATATTATACCTCAAAACTTCAAACATGTTCTTGTCTTTTGGCGGGTTAAACGAATATTACCAGGAAATAGAGTGATTACGCTTTGTCGTAAAGATGAACGCCTGAACATGGATGATTTGCAAAAGAAATGGCCTGAGCTTTTTCTGCATCCTATTCCTGAGCAGGACAGGAATTCCTTTTGGTATAAAAATATTTATAAAAAAAATGAATCAACTGCCCAGGTAATTGATGCACATAAAAATTTTCTTTTATTTAGAGATTTATGTAGCGCAACCTTAATTATGTTTTTATGTGCTAGTCTATTGAAATTAATTGCAATTGATGGCTTATATATAAAATGGATTATGCTTACTTTTCTTTTCATAATGACACTTATTTTCTCAATAATTGCAAGACATTATGGCAATAGAATGGTAACAAGTGCAGTAGCAGTCAGTGCTGATAGTTAGTATTCAGCTCTTATAGGAAATAACAAATATTAATATAGCATCTTAAATGTGAATCTATAAAGTATATTCTTTTCTACTATAAGTGAACCGATATAGTACCCGAGAGATTCGTCATAAACGTCTTCATTAACCAAAAACTCTTTTCATAGCCTGCATTCGATACGTAAAAATGAACGTTATCATCAATACTCTTTCTTGTAATATCACCCGCTCTGTTGTGGGTTATTTTTTTGATATCCCACATCATAATTTAAATACCGAGATACGCTGCAAAAATTATTGTAGTCTTTTTTAACTGTATATCATTATTCAATATTAATGTTGCAATTGATGATTGTGAAATTATCATTATCATGATTTATATAACACACACCCCCGTTTTCAACGGAAAAATCTTTAATTATAAACATATAAACCCACCTTAACTTATCGTATTTTTTAAATCGTTTTTGGTTGATTTTGATATATAAAGCGGTATATTTTTTCTCCATCTGCCGCGGCCAAAAAACAATTTGATATTATAATTTGGTTAGGGATGATTAAAATCATAAAAAAGGGTCTGCTATGTTTAGATTTGGTAAACAATTCATGAATGCTATTGATATCAGTAGGCGATGGAGTTGCGATAGATTCATTGTGTGTATGCCAGTCACCTAAATAATGAAAACCATTTTCAAATTGAATTAATATTTCTTGTTTTGCTTTTTTTTCATCTAATTTGAAAAAATTTCTTTTCCTTATATCAAATGAGCAAGGAGTGGTAATTATTTTTATTTCCACTCCCACATTATCAAGTTTATTTGTAAATAACATTCCGCCAGATTCTTTACTTAAGCAGTTTTTTTGTCTATAAGAGAATAATTCGTCTATAACATCCTCACTGATGCATATATAAAAATCCAAATCATCACAATAAAATTTATGCATCATGAATCATCCAATTTGAATTTTCATAAATCAAAGAAATAATGTAATCACCTTTATTTGGATTACCAAATTGATTTATCCAACTATTATTCCATTGACCACCAAGCTCCATCAGTTCATTTTCTCTACCAAGATAGCTATAGGCAAAGGAACGGTTAGGGGATCTATCTAATATTAAGTCGATTATTGTTCTTGCAGCAAGTGAATGTAAGTTTGCCAAAGGTATTGCTCCATAAGGCTGAAATTCGCCGGCACAAGCAGCAATACTTTTTTTTGTATTTTCTTTCCAATATGTGGCAGGATATCTCAATGCGCCTATTTTTTCGCCTTGTGTGTAATGCCAAGCATTAAAAGCACCAGAATCTATTTGATTGACTATTACATGTCCAGCTATTGCATGGGCTTCAACAAAAGCAAAAACAAGAACACCTAAATTACACTGAGATTGTTTACTTAACAATTGTTGCTCGATATTCCAATTTGCTGTGCAGCTTAGTATAATGTCAGCGTCAGCAATTCTTGCACTTGACTCAGCGTTTTCTGACCATTCTTCTTTAAAATACTCTATATGGGTATTCGGAAATTCAGAACAAAGTTTTGATGCAAGAGCAGACGCTTTGTTTTTATTAACAGACTCGAATCCCAGGAGATGTCGTGAAGTGTTTTCACTTTTCATAAAGTCATCATCCCATAGCATTAAATTTTTAATACCTGATTGTATTAGTAGCCTTGATATAGATGAACCGACTGAGCCACATCCTATTATTGCTACTGTATGCTCAGATATTTTTTTATAAGTAGGATTATGATCTCTACCCATTATCCATGAGTTATCATTACGTTCAACTATAATATTTTGTGATTTTAATTCACCAATTCTATTTTTTAAAATACAACCATCAATATAATCGATATAACCATCTAACAATGCATTAATACGGAACCTGCCTTTCTCTATAACTCTTTTATCATACCTATCTGTATGAAGGTCACCTACATTCTTAGAAATTCGAATACCTATGATATTCATTCCCGAGGGAGTAGGAAACGCAATTAAAATAATTGGATGGGTATTGAATATATTTGCTATTGATTTGAAAATAAATTCATAAATAATATCAGGGTCATCATGATACTCATTGATTAAATTGAATAAATCTCTTATTGTTTTTGGATATAGCTCTGGATACCATGCCGTTTTAAAAAAAATTAATGGAGTAGGTACTATTCTGGAAAGCTGCCTCTGGCGTATACGTTTGTCTCTTGTATTAGCCTTATCTGAGCTGGAGGACAGTAGATTCTGATTATCCAACCAATTAATTAATTTTTGATTATCATCAGAATATACCCATCCTATTGTTTTTGCTTTATAACCGTACACTAACCTTGTATTTGTTATGCTCAAATCACATAAGCTAATAACACGATCTATTTTATTGCAAAAATAAATCCAGTAATTCTGAAACTCATCAATAAAATCATCTCTAAGATCACCTTTAATGCCTTTTTCCAACATTAAATAGGCATCCGTCAATAATTCAATTATATATAAATCATTACTAAAATCAATAATATAGGTATCTGGCCAAACGCATAGTTTACCATTTTTTTCTATATGAGGTAATTGGCACACGCTTATTACTGGAGATGATACAAATATTTCAGGGATATCATACTGCGTTAAATTTTTATACCTGATTTGCAATACAACAAAATCGTTATTGAACATTAACTCTGTAGGTATATTCCAAGCACAAGCATATTTTTCATCAAGAATAGACAATTCAGTATTAGACAACTTCCTTGCACCATATGGTGCAAGGATTTTATTTAACTGTTCTATCTTTTTTTTAAGACAATCAGGCATAACCACCACCACCTTGCCTATTTACTGCTGCATTAGATGATTCTGCCATACCTAATGTAGATGCGGCTATTTTCTTAATGCTATCACTGGAAATTTCAATTTCTAAAGGAACATTTTCCCCCTTTTTTTTGTGATCTGAAACACACAAAAATTGCCCGTATTTGCCATCTATGATTTTCTCATATTCTTCTTTTGCTCGATAAGCAGGGGGATCATTTTCATCATCTTCTATTGTTTTCGAACTTGATATAATGAAAGCATTTTGTTTTGCACGATTAAAGACTTCCATGGCTTTTTCAGAAGTTTTTGCATCTTCGCCTTTTTGGCTTAGACTATCGTGAGACAGACTGTGCCAAGAACAATGATGTGGTGCTTGTAAGATATCATAATCTAACCATGATATTTCATTCTTACCAGATAGACGATCTTTTACACCTTCCCAACAAACGACCTCTGCATCACCTCCACTTAAAAAATAAGCCGTTTTGTTATCACCTTTTAATTCAAAGTTTATGATAACACTCGAATGATTTTTACCTAAATTATCTTCTAATTCATCAAGATCTTTCTTCGGTGATGGACCTAATAATCGAGCTTGAAAAACGGATGAATATTCTCCATTTATATAACGGGTTGTGTTATCTAATTCTAAAAGAATAAACGGGATATCATCGGTTTTTCCATTTTCGTCTTTGCCTAAGACTAAAACTTGATTTCCGACACCATCTAAGTAGCTCTTTTCTTTGTAAAGACTAACTCTTCTCTTGACTTCGGTATTTAAAGCTATTGCATCATCACATAATGGATGGTTTTGAGCATGATGTCGTCTAAATACAATTGGGCTTGACCAAATTTCATTGATGAAAATTTTATCGCTCTGTTCACTCCAATTTTCAGGTTTTCCCAAGTGAAAGTGATCAGATACTCCATCGCAATGATCTGAATCAGGGTGTGTCCAAATAAAAAGATTGACGAAAAGACGGCCTTCGCTATCACGAGATAATTTATCTCTAAGTTGTGAACGAACATCTGGATGTTCTTCTCCATCCCTGATACGGCAATCGATTAATATGTTTTTACCATCTTCAGTTTGAATAAGTGTCATATCCCCATTACCTACGGGGAAGAAACATATCTTTGCAGACATATTATATCCTTGTTAATTGTTTTATGGTGGAACAAGCCACTCTTACTGTGTAGAATTTCTAAATCCCCAAAATAATCATAACTATATCAACAATTTTGACAACGGGCTTGTCTACATTTAACCAGCAAAAATGACAAATCGCCTCTTCCTAGCTTCGACTACCAACTTTTTGTGATTGATTTAGCACTTTTGAAAACTCGTTAAGAAAAGCAACACATACTCCCCCCAAAGCCCTCGATAGATAACAAACATATCAACGACCCTATAAACATGAGGCTCACATCTTTATCTTCAGGGATTATTCTTTTGCATAAGACTTTTATCCAGTATACACCAATCCTAATGACCGAGCTTTTTGCCTAATGGAATCCTGTGTTCGGTTATTGAGTTGCTTTGCAATTTTTGTCCCCATTGTTCCATAATATTTTCTCAGCAAGTCAACTTCCCATTCACGCCAACGTCGTTGACTGAAAAGCCCCAAGCTCTCAGCCATGGCAAAAATGGCCTGTTTTGAACGATGCGGTAAGACTTTTTGAAGTGATTCAATTCCCTCCCCTCGACGATATGAAACAAAAACTTGTTCCTTCTCACCCTCACTCCAACGCGATCTTTTAGATTGGTAACACCCCAACTTTTGAGCTTGTAATCGAATGGCAGTTGGTGTCCTCCCCAATTTTTTGGCGATGTCTCGGGTTTTGCTTCGTCCGTAATGACGTTCTATATAACGCATTTCCTTCAAGGACCAAGGAGAACGATGATTGTTCATGAGTACTCATACATTCCTGTTAATGGCAATATGCGCTATTTAAAATGCACCAATTACACCAATAAAGAGTAATTATTCTTATGCATTAAATTTTAATGTTTTGAAATAAATTATTACATCTTAGTTCATTTGAATAAGTAATGTGAAAGATAGTTACTTTTCTTATTGATATAGTTAGCTTTTTATCAAAAAAAATAAAGTTAGACAATTAGCCCCTTCCATCTCCTCATAAAAACACATAAGAAACGTTGATTTATCCTAACAATACAGATATAAATAAAATAACTACATAAGTCAAATGAATGCAATGCAGTCACAACCATTTAGCAATACTCAAATTAATGTGCTTATTAAAACTCAAGGAAATTCACTCATGTCGGATAGCTTTCAAAATGAAGTCCCCAAAGCACGGGTTAACATCAAATTAGATCTGCACACGGGCGGTGCCCAGAAAAAGGTAGAGTTACCGCTAAAACTATTAGCCGTCGGCGATTACAGCCACGGGCAGGATGATCGTCCGCTATCTGAACGAGAAAAAATCAACGTAAATAAAAATAATTTTGACAATGTGCTCACTGAATTTGCACCATCCGTTAATCTGACCGTCAAAAATACCCTTGCAGGAGACGGCAGCGAAGAGAGCGTCGCATTGACATTTAAAACTATGAAGGATTTTGAACCTGAGCAAGTGGCTCGTCAAATTCCTCAACTTCGTGCCATGTTAGCCATGCGTAATCTCCTGCGCGACCTAAAATCCAACCTGCTTGATAATGCTACCTTCCGTCGTGAGCTGGAAAATATTCTGAAAGATCCGGCACTCAGTAATGAGCTTCGTGAAGAGTTGGCTGAATTAGCCTCGAAGAAAGATTAATTTGGATTATTAAAGGATTATGCTGATGTCTATAAAAAATGAATCAAGCCAAGGTGCAACAACAGTGCTTGATGACACATCAACCCACGGTGTATATGCTTCCCTGTTTGAAAAAATCAATTTAACCCCTGTCGCCTCAATCAGTGATATTAATGCATTTCAAGACAATGCGGCCTTGGCAGATGCAACGGCTGACGAACGCGTCACGATTGCAGTTCAAGTATTTTTAGATCGTTTAAAATCATCCGGTCAAAAAGTCGAGCGTTTAGACCGAAATCTACTCGACCATCATATTGCTGAACTTGATAAGCAAATCAGCCAACAACTGGATGAAGTCATGCACCACCAAGACTTCCAAAAAGTTGAATCCACTTGGCGTGGATTGAAATTCCTCGTTGATCGCACTGATTTTCGTCAAAACGTCAAAATTGAACTGCTCGATATTGCTAAAGACGATTTGCGTCAAGATTTCGAAGATAGCCCTGAAGTCATCCAAAGCGGACTTTACCACCATACCTATATTGCGGAATATGATACCCCGGGCGGTGAACCGATTGCAGCGATGATATCTAACTATGAGTTTGACCGTAGCCCGCAAGATATCGCCTTACTACGTAGCATCTCCAAAGTCTCAGCATCCGCGCATATGCCATTTATTGGATCCGTTGGGCCGAAGTTCTTCGGCAAAGAGACGATGGAAGAAGTGGCCGCCATTAAAGACATTGGTAACTACTTTGACCGTGCTGAATACATCAAATGGAAAGCCTTCCGTGATTCGGATGATGCTCGCTACATTGGTTTAACTATGCCTCGCGTGCTAGGCCGTTTGCCATACGGCCCGGATACGGTACCTGTTCGCAGCTTTAACTACGTGGAAGAAGTGAAAGGCCCTGATCACGAGAAATACCTGTGGACCAACGCCACTTTTGCTTTTGCTGCCAACATGGTCAAAAGCTTTATCAACAATGGTTGGTGCGTGCAAATTCGTGGCCCGCAGGCGGGTGGTGCTGTGAAAGATTTACCTATTCATTTATTTGATTTAGGTACAGGCAGTCAGGTGAAAATTCCGTCTGAGGTGATGATCCCTGAAACCCGTGAATTTGAATTTGCAAATCTTGGCTTCATCCCACTGTCTTACTATAAAAACCGCGATTACTCCTGCTTCTTCTCTGCCAACTCGGCACAGAAGCCAGCTCTGTATGACACGGCAGATGCAACCGCGAACAGTCGTATTAACTCACGCTTACCCTACATTTTCTTGCTATCGCGTATTGCTCATTATCTGAAACTCATTCAGCGTGAAAATATCGGGACGACAAAAGACAGACGTTTACTTGAGTTAGAGCTCAATAATTGGGTGCGCGGCTTAGTGACTGAAATGACCGATCCGGGTGATGATTTGCAAGCCTCACACCCACTGCGTGATGCGAAAGTGGTTGTTGAGGACATCGAAGATAACCCAGGTTTCTTCCGAGTGAAACTCTATGCGGTTCCTCACTTCCAGGTTGAAGGAATGGATGTGGATTTATCGTTGGTTTCGCAGATGCCTAAAGCAAAATCATAAAAATTGTACATTCACTGATACCAAGATCTCAGAGGGGCACCCCTGCTCCTCTGTGCTTGTTTGTAATAACAATCTTTCAAACCCGATAATAAATCGCATGCAACGCTCAGATGTAGCTTGCTACCTGATGGATCAGAAGAATAAGTTAGGGTATTTCTTTATGGCGTCATTCTATACAGAACAACAAACCATTAACAATATCTTGACGGATATCGAGCTCATGGTTTGCCAATTACAGCAAGGCAGTTTAATTCATGATGGAAAGGCCTTTTATCATGCTGTATGTCATCAAATAGAGCAAACAGTCCACGCCTTGAGTGAAGCAGGCATCGAGCAAACATCGATTGAGCACATACAGTATGCGTTATGTGCCATGTTAGATGAAAATGTCATGAATCGGCGTATTCAAGATAGTGGCATATCTGCATGGCTTCAATCACCACTTCAAGCGCGATACTTTAATACTCTGGATGCAGGACACACATTTTGGGAACGATTACAGAGTATTCTGTCATCGCCTTCACCTAACACACTTGTTTTAGTGTGTTTTCATCGGGTACTGACTCTGGGATTTGTGGGGAAATATCGCCAAATTGATGCCCCTGAACGTGAACAGCTTATTGCACAACTCAATGCGTGTTTGCCTCATCGAGCCTTCACTTATGCACTGCCTCTTGTCATGAAAGCTAAGCTTCGTGTTAGCCCTCGCCGCCTATATTGGATCAGTTGGATAGGTGGGATTCTTCTTTTAGCCGCCCTATGGTGGGGATTATCCACTTCCTTAGAGCATTTATTGCAACAATGGATGATGCAAGGACAGTAATGCAAAAGTCAATCAAATCCCTGATCACCCTGTTTGCTGCGGGCTTGTTTCTGTGGCTATTGTGGGGGTTTTGGTCTCTTGGTAACGCCGTGTCAGGGTTTGTGACGGTGTTAATTGTGATCGTGACAGGCCTTTCCCTTTTTAGGTTTTATAAACAACAAAAACAATTTAATATCGTAGACCAACGATTTATTGATGCATTACCCGCGGATAGCTATCAAGGTGCGGTCATTTTGGTTTGTGGTCAATCCTGGGCACTTTTTTCTGAGAATGAAACAAAACGGGAAACCTCACAAGGTTGGTATATTCCTGTTGATGCCCCCGCCGACCTTGCTCATATCGTTCAGTCGATGGCGAGAACAACGCCATCCCTGCTAAACCAGTTATCCGTATTATTTGCGTTATTGCCTGAGCAAATCACTAGCCCTGAAATACTGGCTCAGGAAACCCTGAATTGGCGCAGAGCCATTGGTGAAAGCCGACTTAAAATCAATAAAAGGTTACCCTTTTGGGTCAGTCTGTATGTTTCACTACCAGATGCAACGTGGACTACAGGAAATGAACCGTCTCCCTGGATAACCCTGTCTGATCGTCAGCAGGAATTCCATATAGAAGAAGGCGGACATGTCGCAGAGCCTTTTTCTGTTTGGTTAAATTCACACAGTAAAGACGCTAAGCTTCATTTACAACGCTCACTTTGGTTCGATACTTTACTCCAGTGGTTAAATTTTGAGTTTATTCCGATGCTATCCTCATCGCAAACCGGAGCACCTAAATTATCGCCATCCGGGTGGGCTATTCAATGGATAGGAATTGATAACCAACCACATAACGTGTGGGCACAATTTGTGCAACATAAAACACAGTTATCCCTAATGGGTTCCCAGCAAATAATTGACAGGCTTCCCCTGCCGGATATGATGCTGCACGACTTACATTATGATATCAATCTCACTGACCACGAGCGGAAGCTCGGTATCATCGGATTAATCAGTGGTCTATTCCTCCTCGGGGCGCTTTGTGGCAGCTATCATCATAATCAACAACTCATTCGCCACATTGGCGAAGATGTGGCTCGTTTCTCACTACTTTCGGACACACCACTTGCACCAAAACAGACTGCCTATCAGCAATTGCAAGATGATGCAGCAGAATTGGCGCGTTGGGAGCGTGAAGGGATCCCAACTTCTTACTCCCTCGCCCTATACCAAGGGGGGCGCATGTTACCCTACTTGCACACGCTGTTAGAGAGCTGGGCTCCCCCGCCGCCACCAGCACCTATCATTGTTCAAAACGCCCCCGAAATGGTCAGGCTTGACAGTTTATCGCTATTCGATGTGGGACAATCGACGCTAAAAGCGGGTGCCACTAAGGTTTTAGTCGATGCCTTGCTCAATATTAAAGCGAAACCCGGTTGGTTGATTGTCGTCTCCGGTTATACCGATAACACCGGAAATCCAGCATTAAACCAAACACTCTCATTAAAACGCGCTGAATCAGTCAGAGATTGGATGATAGAGACCAGTGATATCAACCCAGCCTGTTTTGCCGTGCAAGGAAACGGTCAAAATAACCCTGTCGCCGATAATCAAACCGCTGAAGGCCGGGCGAAGAATCGACGCGTTGAAATACGACTTATCCCCCAAGCCAATGCTTGCCAGGGAACTGATAATCAAACCGTGTCACCGATGGACGTTGACACACATTCGAC
This sequence comes from Morganella sp. EGD-HP17, assembly GCF_000512315.2. Taxonomy (NCBI): domain Bacteria; kingdom Pseudomonadati; phylum Pseudomonadota; class Gammaproteobacteria; order Enterobacterales; family Morganellaceae; genus Morganella; species Morganella sp. EGD-HP17. The sequence goes on along the minus strand of NZ_AZRH01000015.1, from coordinate 38,327 downwards.
CCAAAAGGAGAAGTAACAATGGCAATTCCTGTTTATTTATGGCTGAAAGATGACGGCGGCGCGGATATTAAGGGCTCTGTCAATGTACAAGATCGTGAAGGTAGCATTGAAGTGGTTGCACAAGACCATAACCTGTATATCCCAACCGATAACAATACCGGTAAATTAACGGGTACGCGTATTCATACCCCGTTTATTTTCGTGAAAGAAATTGATGCGTCAAGCCCTTATCTTTACAAGGCTGTAACCACTGGTCAAACCTTGAAAGAAGCCGAATTCAAATGGTATCGCATTGATGACGCAGGACAAGAAGTCGAATATTTCAACACCAAACTTGAAAACGTCAAAGTCGTGAAGGTGGCTCCAAAAATGCACGACATCAAAGACCCTAACAAAGAGAAGCACAATCATCTCGAAGAGATTGAGCTGCGCTACGAAAAAATCACCTGGACCTATAAAGACGGCAACATCATTCATTCCGATTCATGGAATGAACGTGCTACCGCTTAATAACATGATGCAGGCGCTTGTCGCCTGCTCTTTCTTTGTGCTCACTGGCACCTCAATGATACACACAACACACAATTTATCCCGATACCCAATGAACCTCGGTTAACGGTTAAGGGCGGTAGCGTACCTTGCCACTGCTAAAAAAATCGTTTCCCCCAATACAAGAGAGAGAATATGGACAATTCATCCGTCATGCTATTACGTCGCCTAAACCCTTATTGTGCCAGCGCATTAGAAGCAGCGGCTTCACTCTGCCAGACACGAGCGCATGCGGAAATTACCATTGAACATTGGTTGCTCAAGTTATTAGAAATGGGGGAAAGCGATATCACGGTGTTAGCTCGTCGCTATGAGTGGGATATGTCGGCCCTTTGGCAAAGCTTATTAACGGATATCGACAGCTTACCACGCTCTATTCATACCCGCCCTTCCTTATCGAAACCGCTACTTAACCTCATTCAACAAGCGTGGGTGATTGCATCACTGGATGAAGACATCGAACACATTCGCAGCGTGCATTTATTGTCTGCCATGACTCAGCAACCGTCACTGGTACCGAATGATAATTTGTGGCCGTTAATGACATTAAGTACAACCCAACTTCAGCGCTTAAGGCCGATGCTTGACGCCCAATCCGATGAACGACCTGATGTCCAACAACTCGCCGCACATAATCAGTCTTTATCCCAAGAAACGCCATCTGACACTAACGATGCAGAAAAGACGAAAAACTCAAATGTAATGGGCAACACACTGAATGAAGCCTTACTCGCCGTGCTGAATAAATTTACGGTGGATGTGACCGAAAAAGCACGCGAAGGCGCGATTGACCCAGTCTTTGGACGTGATGACGAAATCCGTCAAATGGTGGATATTCTTTCTCGTCGCCGCAAAAACAACCCCATTCTCGTGGGCGAACCGGGTGTCGGGAAAACCGCGTTAGTGGAAGGTTTAGCCCTACGTATCGTTGAAGGTAATGTTCCTGTCAGCCTGCAAACAACATCATTACGCACATTAGATTTAGGGCTGCTGCAAGCAGGGGCTGGCGTCAAAGGTGAATTTGAGCAGCGCTTAAAAAACGTGCTTGAAGCCGTACAACAATCTCCTACTCCGATTTTACTGTTTATCGATGAAGCTCATACTATCATTGGCGCAGGCAACCAAGCCGGTGGCGCTGATGCTGCTAACTTACTCAAACCCGCCCTTGCCCGTGGTGAATTACGCACGATTGCCGCCACCACTTGGTCTGAATATAAGCAATATTTCGAGCGTGACGCCGCTTTAGAGCGACGCTTCCAAGTCGTCAAAGTCGATGAACCTGATGACGAAAAAGCCTGTTTAATGCTGCGGGGGCTAAAACCGCGTTACGCAAAATATCATGGTGTTCACATTACCGATGATGCGGTTAAAGCCGCTGTCACCTTATCTCGCCGTTACTTGACCGGTCGTCAACTCCCGGATAAAGCCGTGGATTTGCTCGATACTGCCAGCGCGCGTATCCGCATGAGCCTCGATACGCTCCCTGAAGAACTGACCCGCTTAAAAGCCAAGCGCAATGCATTAGAACTTGAACAGCAAGCCATCCTTGATGACTTAGCCATTGGCAACATCACCAACCAATCCCTGCTGGGCGAATTAGTCACTCAAGATGCCCAAATCGCCATACAGCTGGCTGAGCTAGAACAGCGTTTTGAACAAGAAAAAAGCCTTATCAGCGAACTCTTAGAACAGCGCCGCCAGTCCCAAGATGTCAGTAATATCCAAGCTCAATTAGAGCAAATTCAGCAAAATGACCCGCTGATCACCCCCGATGTGGATGTCAGAACGGTGGCTACTGTCATCGCCGACTGGACAGGCGTGCCCTTATCAAGCCTCTTAAAAGACGAACAAACAGAGCTGCTTGAGTTAGAAGATTCGCTGGGTAAACGCGTAGTCGGTCAAGAAAGCCCATTATTGGCGCTTGGACAACGACTGCGCGCAGCTCGCACGGGCCTCGCCTCAGAAAATGGCCCGCAAGGCGTATTTTTACTGGTCGGTCCAAGTGGCGTAGGGAAAACGGAAACGGCCTTAGCCTTGACAGATGTCCTGTTTGGTGGCGAAAAATCCTTAGTTACCATCAACATGTCCGAGTATCAAGAAGCCCACACTGTCAGCCAATTAAAAGGCTCGCCTCCAGGCTATGTGGGTTATGGTCAAGGCGGGATTTTAACGGAAGCCGTTCGCAAGCGCCCTTATAGCGTCGTATTACTTGATGAAGTGGAGAAAGCGCACCGTGATGTACTTAACTTGTTTTATCAAGTGTTTGACCGTGGTTTCATGCGCGATGGCGAAGGCCGTGAAATTGATTTTCGCAATACCGTGATTTTAATGACAGCCAACTTGGGCAGTGACTTGTTGATGCAGCAACTCGAAGCGTTCCCTGAGTCTACCGACGGTAAATTACAAGAACTGCTGCGCCCAACCTTGCGCGACCACTTCCAACCCGCTTTACTCGCACGTTTCCAAACCCTAATTTATCGCCCATTAGGCCCTGTGGCACTGCGCCAAATTGTTGAAATGAAACTGGATAGCATCATTAAGCGTCTCTACACCCACTACAAGCTTGAGGGCATTATCGAAGAAGCGCTGTATGACACGCTCGTGAGCGCCTGTTTATTACCCGACACCGGTGCCCGTAATATCGACAGCCTACTTAACCAACAAATTTTGCCGGTACTGAGCCAACAATTACTCATGCGCCAGGCTAATCACCAGCAAGCGCAAAGCCTGACGTTGGGGTATAGCGAAGAAGACGGGATCACCCTGAGTTTTGCCGATGAAAATTGTGCGTGAATAATCTGCCTGTCAATAACAACGTGATCTCTGTGTTGAAGGAAATTTAAGCTATGCCGGTATTAGCCGCATTAAGAACGTCCTGCTTTTCAGGTGAACTCTCTTCGGCCGAGCAGCAGCTTGCTGAAGAACAAATCGTGCTCTGGGAGCGTTGGTTATTACCCATTTCTCCCGATAAGCCCACCGGGGAAGATCCCGGGTATGATGACGATTTTGAAATTATGCGCGAAGAGGTCAATAAACTCTCGGGTGCAGATACCGATCTAATTTGCACGTTAGCAGAAAAACTCCTCACCTCTGTGTGCAAAGATGTCAGAGTTGTCACTTATTACATCTGGGCCCGATTGCATAAAGAAGGTGAATCGGGCTTTGCTGATGCTTTAGGGTTATTAGCCGGATTGGTTCAGCGCTATCATCACACTTTGCTACCATCGAGGCCTAAAAGTCGTCAATCTGCACTCGAATGGTTAGCGGGCCAACGTGTTCTGGACAGTTTATCACTCTACCCGGAAGTCGATATGCCCGCATTTTCGCGCATCACCGCGTTACTCGGGGTTATTATCGATGAGTTTAACACTTGGGATGAGACGCATCGGCCACAGTTATCTTCACTCTTGAAAGCATTAGAAAAGCGTCTCGCTCAATCGGGTGGCGCTCAGAGTGTCGTTCCGCAAAATATTCAGTCCAGTCATAGTAAGCAAGGTTCGCAGCCACCTTCAGTCATGTCCGCCATGGCCGCGACGCCCATTCAATCCGGCCGTGACCTCCTTGATCAAGCGAAACTTCTCGCTAATTACTTGCGCAATCAACCAAATGGCTGGTTGGCAGGACATCGCTTAATGAAATCCGTTCGTTGGGATACAATTCATCAAGTTCCGCCTCAGGATCAGCACGGTTGTACCCGTTTAGCCACACCGAGAAGCGAAGCCCGCGCACAACTCAAACGACTTTATCTTCAGCAAAGCTGGCTAGAATTGGTTGAACAAGCAGACCGACTTTTTGCTGAAGGTGTTAACCATTTTTGGCTTGATGTGCAATGGTATCTACATCAGGCGCTTCTTAAATCGCCTGCGCCCTGGGATGGTTGGGCATCTATCATCACAGCAGACTTAAAGCAATTGCTTATCCGTCTGCCGGGTTTGGAAGCTTTAGCCTGGGAAGATGGCACACCGTTTGCTGACGATGTGACACGTCAATGGATCAAACACGATGTTTTGGAAGAAGGGATCTCAGGATTACATGATTTATCGGCGCAGGACACAGCTAAAGTGGATCAGGATTCGGTGTTGATGCTGGAACCCGAAGCACTTACGCAGGCGGATAATGAAGGGTTAGATACGGCATTGGCGTGGCTGATGAGCCGCCCCGATATACGCACAGCACGGCAAAAATGGTTACAACAGTTGGTCATGGCTCGGGTGGCTGAACAATTTTCACGGCATGAGCTTGCGCTGAATGTGTTACAGGAATTAGACAATCAGGCAAACCAAATGTCATTGGCAGACTGGGAGCCTCAGTATTTATTCGAAATTAAAGCCCGTCAGTTGCAGCTGTTACGCAACAAATCTCAACGTAATAATGTGAATAAATCGCACTTACAACAAAAAATGACGTCACTTTTAGCTGAATTAACGCAGCTAGATCCCGTCAGAGCGCTCGTACTCTATGCTTAATTTAGGGCTTGCCCCCAAATATTCATCCATGGTCTACATTGATAAATAACGTGGTTTTTAATGATACAGAGTTTTTTAATACGAATACGTCCTTTTGCTTTCGGATTCTTAACTTGCTTATTTTTAGCCGGTTGTAGCATTAATCACATGATATCGAACACAACAAAGGACATGGCTAATGCTATTTTTTATCCCAAAGTCCGTGTTGTTCATGTTGTCTTTCATGCAGATACTGCGCTTAATAGTACACTCGATGAAACGCCCCACTCAACAGTTCTGCGTATTTATCAATTGAAGGACATTGACCGTTTTTACGAAGCGCAATACAACGACTTTATGACTGAAAAAACAACCGCCTTAGGGGCAACACTGCTTACCCAGAAAAACATCCTTATGCGCCCTGGGGAAACGATTATTCTCGATATTCCTTTTGAAGAAGAAACCGCGTTTATCGGCATCACTGCGTTGTTTAGCCATCCCGATTTAGCCTCTGATGACTGGCGCATCGTCATTCCTAAAAAAGGCCTAAAAACAGATTCCGTCAACAACATTGAGGTCGGAAAACAAACACTTTTAATTAACCCTTTTCGGGATAAAGCCCGATGAGTACGCCCTCACTATATGAAATGTTATCCGGGCATTTCGCGGGAGGGCTCCCCTTCGAGTCGTTGACTGAAGAAGACCAGGTCATTTTGTCTGTCATGGACAACATCCGTCGTATTGTCAATTCGCGTGCGGGTAGCCTTGCTCATTTACCTGATTATGGCCTACCGGATATGAGCAAACTTATCCAAGGGCTTCCTGGCACTGCGCATAACATGATCCATGTATTGTCGGCCTCATTGCTAAAATACGAGCCCAGAATTAAATCCCTTTCACTGGTTTTGTTACCTCAAGAAGCCTTTGGGACCTTGCGTTATGCTTTGGACGTCGAACTCCATGAACAAGGGCTCATTCGCTATGGGACGGAGTTTATTCCGGATGGGCGCATTTTACTTCACCATTTAAAAAAACAATTTGATGCTATCTGATGTGACATCATGCATCGCCTAATGTGTCGAGATAAATATGAACGTTAATTTAACAACGTTAAATGTCGGGGGCGACCCTCGGACATTCAGTGATTATGTGGCATTAAAAACGGAACTGAATAAGCGATTTCATCCTGCCCGCCCCGATATTGATTGGGCAAGAGCCCATGGCCTGTGCCTGTCGTTATTCAACCAAAATGGTGCTGATTTACAAACCGCCGCTTGGTTTACGATTATTCGCCAACAGCAAAATGGCTTGAGTGGACTAAATGACGGTTTGTCGTTATTAGAATACTTACTCAGTCAACATTGGCAAACGCTTTGGCCGTTACAAACCCATGCACGTATTGAAATTTTATCCGCATTAAGCCAGCAACTCATTTCAGGCCTGCGCGGTACGGCACCTGTGTATGCAGACTTACCCGCGCTCTATCAGGCAGAGTCGATGCTGGCAAAAATAGGAAAACAATTACAAACCTTAGAATTAAAACACTTAACACAACTTGAGCGATTACAAGATTGGTTAACCGGGCAGGCGAGAAATCTGGAAAGCACAGACACACCTGATACGGGTTTCATCCCTCCTCGGCATTTCCCTAACACGGCACCCTCAACATTTCACGCACAGACAGCAGTCACCCCTATTAGTATTAAAGCGACCTTATCTTCAAATACAGAAAAGCCAACGCTTACGGATAAAACGTCACCGCCAACCTATCGTCAAGGCCTAGGCAGGGGCTTCTTAATGGGGTTACTTATCACAGGAATAGCAAGTGCGGGTATATTTTACACATTCGCTCCGTGGAGTACGAGTAACCGCATTACACAAATATTGCCTACCCTTCCCGAATTCACACCGAATATTGCCTCACAATTAGACCAACAATTACAACCCAATCCAAACCAGCCAACGTCTTTTTCTAATGAAAAACTGAGTGCTATTGACCGCTATCTTACCGAACTGGGCGCGGTATCACCGATTTGGGCACAGCAATATAGCTGGAATATGGTCAATTACCTGACAACCCAATTTGGCACTCAGCCTGAAGTGCGCGTATTGAATGATAAATGGCAACAAGCCATGCAGATCAATGCTATTTCAGCGACACAAATGAGGCAGTGGTCTCAGGGAATGGAACAGCTTAATCATTTGAGTGAACGATTGGACAAATTAGACGGTAAACCTCGCAGCTACATCACGGGCTCTGAACTAAAAACGATTATTTTTACTGCCCGCCAGCATTTTAATCAAGGTTTACCCCTTGAGGAAGAACTCAGCCGCTTGGAAGAGCGGCAAGCACAAGGTGTGGTACCTGAATCGGAATACCAACGTATCGATACCCATTTTAAACAATTACTGAATCGTTATACGTTGTTACGTAATCATCAAGGTGATATGTAAATATAAAAACAGAGCAATTTAATAAATTTCATTCAAAATAGCCCATGAACACTTACACTCTGTCAGTATTAAAAATTAAGCATAAAAACGAGCCCATAAAAAGTCATGATAGAAATGTAATAATAAACCAATATGGCCATGGAATATTTAATTTTTTTTCGGTTTTAATAAAAATAAAACAACTAAAGATATCAAAGAGGATACAACCACCAAAATAACAAAATAGAATACATCATATGCACTTACCGAATATCCATTTTCTTTATTAAACTTATCAAGTTGGATATATAAAAACTCAACAGCCCAAAAAGCCGTTTTCTTCATCTCTACTGCAAGTGAAAAACAGTCCGAACCACACTGTTCGTAATTAATAGTATTAAATATTGAATTGGCTTCCGGTAAATTATCGTTTCTCAGATAGTATCTAATCAAGGCATTACGCTTATCAATACTCGTGATATCTGTTTGCAATAAAGAGCGAATATATTCTACATTGTCAGACGAAATTTTAAAATCATCATCTTTAGATTTATACGCTCTAGATTTCACATCAAAATAATTATCAGCAATAAACATATTCTCAGTATTTCTTTGATAAATATCATCTAAATCTGGCTTTGTAGTCGATACATTATAAATAATTACCTGATAAATATCTTCTATTACATCCTCACCCATTGGGGTGAAGTATGTCCTATTGGGATTTTTAACATAAAAGCTTTCTTTTAGATTAGCAAATTTTCCATGATTATTGTTTTCTGTCGTTTCCCAGTAATGATATTGATTAAATCGATCTTTCCAAGCATAAAAAGCATGCCCCGGAGAAAGAACAATTGATGGCGAAACTCCAAGCCCTCTAGTTGCATCGATCAATAAATATGTGTTTGTATCACAATCAGAACGATGAAGAGCATAATTATTTGATGTTTCAATACTTGGCCGATAATAAAAAAAATGACTAAGTAGATTTCCGGCACAGAGAATAAACTGAGCATTCTTTCGATCGATATCTTTATCATCAACATTATCATTGCGACATTGTTTTTGTACAGAACTTAGGTACGCATTCACATTGACAATGGCTTTATCTGCGGTCACTTTATCAGTTACACCATATTTAAGATCCAGCCCGATTAATCGATGTGACAATAATGACTCATCAAATGTTGCATCTATATTTTTAGCAACTTCAGATTTATACTGTTTTTCGAAACCTTCCTTATATTTAGAATATATTCTAGCTGTAGAAAAAACCCAATTATATGACAAAAACAATAAAATTATAAACGTTATTGTGGTTACTATCCAACGAACAAGATTTTGGTTTAATTTCACGTACTTTCCTCATAGTAACTATTAATGACAGTATCATATAGTCTTTATTATAAACAACACCTAATATCACCGTGAAGGAGACCATCAAAATATCAGAATCAATATATGCCCTCAAATAGTGTTGTTTTATTGTTTGCGTGGTTCCATCCACCGTATGCAGAAGTACCCATTATTAATACCCTCTGCCCGTTGAACATCATGCACAAACCATGCATAAAGTACCGATGAATCAACACACCGCTCGATCGGCATCGGTTTGCCGTCGTATCCTGAAGTTCCGTACAGTTTGAATTTTTTCGCCCGATCGAATGCTGGATTGAGGATATAATCCATGTATATTTTTGGAGGGTAATTAAATTCCTGTGTTAACAAAACATCAGCGGCCCTGGATACCTCTGACAGCCATCCCCAGTGTTTTTTCAGAAGGTGTATATCATTATCAATATCAAATGAATCCTGTTTGGCTTGTCGTGTTATCCCCAGCAATCCTTGTTGTGACCCTGGGTCTGTCAAAATATCAGACTTCATTTTTTCAAGCCGGCGCAGTTCACTTTTGTATTCATAGAACTGTCTTCCCAGCCACTCAAAGTACCCGTCAAGGTGCCAGTTCATGGCTCCGTAGCCCAGCTTTTCCATGCCGACCGCCATCTGATAATATTCTGCCCACTCTTCGACCGACTGACTGTCCACGCTGTCGCTCATATCAAAGTATGATGCTACTGTTGCTGATCTTTCTCTTAATGATTTTAAATCGAAAAAAGGAACGGCAGACATCATTGCTTCCCTGTACATTTTTCGCAGTGATACCCGGGACAGTTCAGCACTCGGTTTCTGCTCATCGGGTTTCAGACCACCACCGATATCTTCGCTACAACCCGGCATCAAGATTTCCTGATGTTTAAAGCCGTCACGACCGGTACGGTATATGCAGCGCCACCTCCGCCGTTCATGAGCTGCAACCAGGTGAAGGGAGCGCTTGACAACATCCGGTAACGGGGACATGTGCTCAAGGTACTTGCGCCCGAAAAGCGAACCGACAGCTCCCGCCACCTTAGCGACAGGTCCCGGCAGCCAACTGACGGCGGTCGCGGCATAATCCAACCCATCATCACTGCTCAGTGGTGTATCCCGCGAGCAGTCAAACAGTCCGGCAAACACAATATTAACCGGAACGTTACGGTAGGTTGGTCTGTCGTCTTTTTTATTATCACTGCTTTTTTTATCACAGATATCTTCGAGCAGAATATCCAGAAACTGGCGAGCCAATGTTCCGCCCATATCAAAGCCGAAAACAGAAACGGAAATCAACTTTACAGGAATTTCTCCACTTTTTACTGCATCTTCAAATGACCGCACAAAGCGCACTTTTGCACTGTTCAGGCGTGTCTCTGCGCCGGTTAATTGCGTGTAAGCCATAAATTCAGAATCTCGCAGCCATGGTGTTGCTTCAATACCCGCCTTTTTCCCGCTGTTCAGTGCGGAGTCTTTCAGCATGCCAGCACGCCCTTTCGGGGTCAGCAGTTTATCTCTTGTCTGCGTCAGGACATCTTTTCCACTCGTACCACTCACTGAAGACTGAAAGGCATCTTTTGCCAGATCACCGGGTTTATTTTTTAGCTCATCTTCGAATGTGTTGATGGAATTATCCATCACGCTCTGTATTTTTTCAGCAGTGGTTTCGTTAAATGGTGTACCTATACCTGATATATAGTGAGCCTGATGACTTTTAGTTGATGTATCATCATCTGGTGTTGGGTATGCGCGAAATAACCGAGCGATATTACTCAATCGTCCTTCCGGTGCATCCTGTTCTGCATTACGTCCCACACCGTCAAAAAAGAAGGCTATATGCAATATCCGTGAACAATTACCGAGTCGGTAGTCACAAGCCTGATTAGCCCGTGCCGCGGCAGCAAAAATATAATCCAAATCTTTTATCATTCTACGGTTTTCTCCATATCAGGCAGTGGGCGATAGTTGGGGCTGCGCGGGTCATAAGGCGAAAATGCATTATCACTCCATCCCAAGACGACTTTGTCACCCGGTAAAAAATAGACATGCAGATCATTCTCTCCCCGTTTTCTTTCCGGCATCGGGATCACGACACGCCGCTGCTCTGGTCGCATACCAGCGTCATACTGAGGACCTGTAACATCTAACGTCCAGATTACCTCTGCGGTCTTTCCTGTGATGCGACCGCAGCAGGTCGTTTTACCGTTTTCTCCGGCATATTTATTGTTAGGGTCATGAGCCCAGGCATTTGCACCTGCTACTCCGTTCACGCTGTACCCTAAAATTGGACGATCTATTTTACTGTGAATGATGAGTGTCACGCCTCCGGCAGGCGGCCCGAAAGCTGCCATAGCAACGCTCCCCCAGATTGGGGAAAGTAAAATCAGCCATAACAACCAAGCCTTTCGGGCATAGAAGCGATTAAAGGCGTTGTCGAAGCGACGAAATTGGGATGACCAATCCATTGAAGTTCTCCTTATCAATAATCATTGTTTAAAATCACAATTAACTTAACCTAAATACAAAGTAAAATTAATCGGCTAATTTAATTCCAATACAAAAATTGACAACAATAACAAAAAAATCAAAGTGCCTTTTCTATTTAATCTAAGATCACTAAACCACATGAAATAACTGCCTTATTTTTGCGTTGAAATTCTTTTATTGCATGGGTTACGGAGTATTTCCCTTGCTGAATATTATCTATTTACCTCATCAATAATTGTTTATTATTGCGCTAACGCCCAAGCCAACTCTTCTTTTGATATTCCGTGTTTCCACGGCGTGATAAGTCCCTTTCCCCACCAAAGAAGTACTTCATCATTCGGTAAAAAGAATACATGCAAATTATTTTCGCCCTGCTTTCTAATGGGAAGAGGAACTGTAGTTTTTCTGGTTTCTTTTCGTAAACCTGCATCATATTGAGCTCGTGTTGTGCTCAGCGTCCAAATAACCTCAGCAGTATCGCCACTGATTGAACCACAGCAGGTCGTTTTTCCACCGTCCCCTGCATAAATATTACTGGGGTCATAAGCAAAGGCATTTCCTCCTGCCACACCATTAACGCTAAATCCAAGTATAGGTCTGTCTATTTGAGTATGAATAACCAATGACACTCCACCTTGAGGCGAGCCCCATATTACCAACCAAGTAAGCCAACTTGCCCACACTAAAAAAATAAGCAATACGAACGCTAAAAGCCTTTTTCTATACTTTGCTGAGAATTGATAGATGCTCAGAATGCACTGTTTTATATTCATAACTAACTACCTGATCTTACTTTTTCATAATCGAAAAGAACGCGTTGCAAACTGAACTTGCCTTGGTTAATCAGCTCTAATTTGGAGGCCACAAAATCAGAAGTTAAAATCAATTTTTGACCATCAAGGTAAAGCAATGCATAGAGTTTTTTGTCAGCCCCATTCCGCATACCTGCCCCACTCGCTTTCTGTAATGCCTGTATGACCTTCTGCCGCTGAATGCACGGCGGAAAATGCTGGCTCATTGGCATCTGTTGCCATTGGGCTAAAACACTTTTCACCTCTGGATCATCATCAATTTGATGCCAAGCCGTCTCATCCAAATACACCGTTTTATCATGGGTTTTTGGCTGCGCTTTGGTGGCGATATCAGTCGGTTGCCAGCCCAACAATGTCTGGTGCCACCACGAGGTTGTGCCTGAAAATAGGTAATAGTGCCAATCTTCTTTCTGGCAACTAGCTAATACAGGCATCACTGCATGAACATAAAACCGGCTCACTATCGTTTCGAGATTGGGTTTTACCAAGGTGCATCCCCATGCTAATTGCATCGCCAAGGCTTTGAGTTCCAGTGATGAAAAAATCACGGTGATAACTTGCGGAAACTGCGCCATTTCAGCGGCTAAATCTGCGTTGTTTTTCACCTGATACAGCCACGGCCCCACCCATTTGGCTTCAATTAACTGAGGGTGCTGATAAAGGGAATACAGCGAACGGGGATTTTTTTGCTGAAAAGGCTCAATGGTCTGTCCTGCAAAGGTTCCGCCCTCGATTAACAAGTAAATATTTTTCTGTGATTGATGTGCCGCTTGAACTAAATTTTCCATGGCTAAAATTTCCTCAGGTCTACACGGTTATCATTGCCTGTTATGGCATTAAGTAAACACGGAATACAAATCGGCAAAGACAATGCCGGAAATTGTACCATCTTCATCGGTAAGGTATTAGGCCCTGCTGTCGCCATCTTCGGCACTTTGCGCAAATAATCCCCCGAAGTGCCATACTCAATTTTACCGTTCTCCAGTTTGAGGTAACTACCGCCACCGTTCAGGATTATGCGCTTTTTGCCCGTGAAATTGATGTCTGCGGCAGAGGTGATGGTCTGCTTTTGTTCGCTGAAAATATCTAACCGGTTGTTTTGCGCTTGAACCGTCAGTGGACCTTCCCCCGCAATCACCCCCAATTTCCCAGTGCGTGCAAACAGCCCCAACTTATCTCCCGTGGACATCGTCATATTGCCGATAACCCCCACACTGATATCGCCGTCAGCATTGATGGCAACATTTTCACTGGCCGCCAGTTGTAGATGTTCACCACTGGTGAATGTCATTCCTTGTGGGGCTGAGAATAACAGACTCTGGTTCAGTGGCTCTAAACGTTCCTGTAACAGTTGTCTTTGGCTTTCAATATCCGCTTGCAGGGCTTTGGCTTGTTTGGCGGCAAGATTCAGTTGTTCACGCTGCTGTAGAAGATGGGCGATTTCTTTGAGTGCAGCGTCCATATCCAGCACATCGCCTTGAGCCTTTGGCTGTTCATCGGCGCTGATAAATAGCCCTTTACCGGCTCGAATTGCACCCCATTCATCGGTACGCAGTTCCGCACCTGCCCCACGCATTTTCCCTTGGGCATCGACGAGATGACCTTGATTGAGCAGGGTTTTACCGTATTCCGTCGCCAGCTTGATATGCGTTTTTTCCCGCTTATCTTCCAGTCGCAATTTATTATTGGCGGGGGTACGCAGCACATTGCGAGTATGGTTATCACGGTTAACGTGGTCTGGGTGCTCTGAATCATGAAACGCAAACGCAATATAGGGTCTATCTAGGTCTCCATCGTCAAAGGCTATCGCGACTTCGGTGTTGGCAATCAATGGCGCATGTAAACCGTAGGTATCCCCCGCATACGGTTTGGCTAGCCGTAACCAGAGATAAGCATATCCTGATTCACTGTGATTGCGATCAAAGTCTAACTTAACGCGATAACGTCCGTGTTCATCTAGCCATGCGTAAATATCGTTGTCATTACGGCTTTCAATGCGTGCTGGTAGGGTTCCGGCGATTTTAGGACGAGGAATTTCAGCCGGACGGTACGCATACTGTTCACTGTACGGCATCCCCTTAAAGGTCATCCGTAACGACGCATCACGGGCTGCACGATACGTGATTTGCGTGATAAATACGCCGTCTTTCAGTTTGTTAATCGGCACATTCGCGATATCCAGCACACTGCCAGTCATCAGGTAAAAAGCGTTGGTTTGTAGCTCAAATTCAGCGGAGGGATTGAGAAAACGCTCTTGCCGTAATCGACGATAAAACGCACCACTTTCAGCATCGAGTGTTTCCGCGTTGTCATCACCCATCTGCAAATACGGCGGTGCATGATGGTATTCATTCCCCAGTGTTGTGTTACTTAGCGGATGAGGTGTGCTCGTTTCCATTGGTGAAAGTGCGGTGCGGTAGTTATAGTCTTTCACCGTGACGTTGCCTGTCACCACTTGGTGAGCCAGTTGCGCATCCCATACCGACAGTTGCCCGTTATCATTTTGCCCTGAAGGAAGCTGATACGGTAATTGTTCACCGAATTGGTAATTGAGTTGGCTATCGAAAAACAGCACTTTATCATTGTCGGTCTTTGCCGAATATTCAAGGCGGTAGCCAATTCCCACTTCAGAGAGTAGCCGTTGGATAAAGGCTAAATCGGTTTCACGCCACTGAGTGATCAGCTCCCGTTCGGGGTATTGCTGCTCTAGTTTAAATTCGTAATCTGCCCCTTCAAAACCGTGGAACTGCAATACCTTTTCAATCACTTCAATCACAGAGGTATTTTGGTAAATAGCACTACGCTGAGTATGCCCGAGTAATGCTAAACGTGGCTCCAATAAAACGGCATAGTGGGATTGGTCAGCACTGGTCGATAACCATTGCACACGAGTAATGACACCCGATACCCGCTTATTGGTGCCCATATTGAATGTCGCCGGTTTTAACAGCACCTGTTCCGGTGAGATTGAATCCGACGCGGAGGTAAATTCAATCTGCCATGATGAGGGCGTATTAAGTTTTTCTACACCTTCAAATTTTAGAATGTCGATATCAAACCCCGCATCTTGAATTTCAAGTTGATAGGGCTGATGAGCAAGAAAAGCAGTGAGTTTTTCTCTCATGATATTAGTCCTTTAACGGCAACAATCTCAACCAACCATCACCCAATTCAATCACGCGTGGCTTATCAGCATCTAAGTCTTCGCGGTTAATCACCAGACGCCAGGTGTTTTCTGATAAATCGGGATTGCGAAACATGCCCAGTACCGCGACAAATTTTGTCTCTTTTTCAAGTGGCTCATCAAGGGAGACTTGTCCTTGGGGCATTACCATTATAGATGTGGCGTTGAGTGTGTCTTTTTTTAATATTTCATCCGACTGCGTTAACAGTGTTTGATACATCGCCCCTTCTACCGCTTTTTTGTCTTTCAGTTGATACACCCAGACCATGGTGGCGAGCGGTGTTTGGTCTTCATCGGCATTCAGTCCTGAACGCGGGGTGAAATCTAAGCGTAGTGTGGTAATATTTTTATAAAGGATGGCGTCTTTCATGCTGACAGTACCCTCTTTTACCGCTTGAGCCAGCCCACACCCAGCTAACAATCCACATAAAGCAAGTATCATGATTTTTTGGCGACAGTTTTTCACGAATGCGGTTTTCCTTTCATTGGTTTTATCCCTCATTTGTTCACGCTTATTCAAAACGATAATCCCCCTGCTCTGCTTCAGGCTGCTCTGCGTGTTCAATACCTTGGTAACGACCTAAATTTACCGTTAGGAATTGGCGGTTATCACTCAGTTTTCCGTCTTTTAACCCTAATAACCCCGTTCTGCCTAACTGAATACGCGATGTTTTTTGTAAACGCGGCTCGGGTAGCACTCTCACGGGAACTGTCAGTTTTAAGCGCGCATCACTGCGGTAGCCTAAATACACGCGTAATAGCACCAGAAGGTCGGTATGCAGATGTTCACCTGGCAACCAGCCTTGTGCCTCTTTCGGGTGATGGGTGGTGAGGGAGATAAGAATGCGACTGGTGGTATCGCGGGCGGTTTTGCCCAGCGTTGCACGTGTTGCCAATGAAACACGCTGATGGCGCGCTAAACTAGTACGTTCATCCACCGGGACGTTGACGATATCGTATTCATTGATCACCGCTTGCGTATTGGGTGCCAGCAAAAAGACCAGCGCTTTGACCCCTTCGCTGTTACGCGTGGGTAATCGCATTGTGCTTAGCAATGCCAAAAAGCGCGAGATCGGCGTGGCGATCCTCTCCGCACTGCCGGGTATACCTAAGCCAATCAATCCTAATAGACATTGGGAGGTGGCATCCGTGCCACCCGCTTCAAAGGTCGCGGGATAGGCATATTTACGCCAAATGCGGTAATACTGGGTAGTGATACGATGATTAAAGATATCCAGAAATTCCGTTAGGGCTTCTGTCCCATCAACACCTTGTGCGATATCATCCAAATAGCTCGTCGGTAACGGCGAATCGACCCCATACAACCCTAAAAAGTTGGTGCGAACCGTTAAGGGGAGCGCTGGATTAGTCGGACTTTGCTCTACCGTTCGTAGCTCACCCGCCGGAAAGCCCATGCCCGGCCAAGGACGAAAGCGCAGCGGATCATCTTTAATGTCGTTAGTCGTACCCAATAGTGGCGATTGAGGCGACGCTTTTTCCAGTAATTGACAAAAACGGTAGAAATTCGCACGCCAAATCGTCGGCTCAATATGCTTTATCAGCCGGGTACGTGTTGACTGTGATTCTCTTTCCATCTCAGACGCTTTCCTGTGGGTTGAATAACAAGGGTTAATTGGTTAAACAGGTGAATATCCGCATACAGTGAAAAGAAGCGCTGAAGCATCTCTCCAAATAAATTGATATCCCCTTCGCCTGCAAAGTTATTGCCGTTTAGCGTGATTTCAATATCGACCCCGCGCATCATGTAGCCCTGTTCGAATCGGCGTATGAGTGTGTGTTTCACTCCCACGATCGCTTCCAGTCGGCGACGATTCATTTCATCATCGGTCCAATCATATAGGGCCAAGGTGCCGCGAAGTACTTCCGGGTTATCCATCATGCTTAAAAAGTTAGATCCCAAATGGCTCATCACCCGCCAGTGAAAACGGTCGTTTGCCGGGGGATATAACGGAATGGTGGGTGCGGTAAGATTACGAACAGTGACGGGCACTTTACCCGCCTTTAACACACTGTCTAACACCGTGCTTTCAAGCGCTTTACGGGGGAGTTGCCCATTAGTGCCAGTTAAACGGATGGATAATAGCTCAGGCTTTTCGGAAAGCTGAGCCAGTTCAAACTCTTTGCCGCCTAAAATCAGCCACGTATCGTAGAGACCGGAAGGCCCTCGTTTAATACGGGTATGAAAATAGCGTTCGGGCGCATCGTGGCGCATCATGCCCCCACGATGACGAAAGCTGCTAAACGGCACGTATTTCGGTTTACCATTTTTAATCGAGCCGTGAATACTGTCCACACTGTAGATTTCGGTGTGACCGTCTTGTAAACGCAGGGGGCGTAGCTGGTATTCATTTTCCAGTGGGTTAACCGTTAACGGGTCACCTTCTAATGAAAAAAGATTGATGACGGGTGCACAATGCAACCGGAAGTTTTCCGTTTCGAAGGGTAGGTCAGCCGACCAGGTTTCGCTGAGCAAGATATCAATTTCAAACCAGGTCGTCGTTTCCGTAAACTTCGCTTTCTCCAGCCCTTGTAACGCCAAAAACATAAATTTATGGCGGAAACTAAAGTACTCAAGCAACAACTGATACCCACTAAATGCGGTATCCCCTTTCGGCCATAGATTATCATCATCGGTAAAACCCATCGGTTTAAACCAACCGTCAAAGGGAATACGCTCTTCCCCTGTCTCAGCATGGCGAAGGTACATCCCATGTACTTGGCGCGTCATCGCGAGGTGCAATGCAGAACTGATAGGCGCATCGGCACTGAGAAAAATCGGCAGGCTGTCTAAATAAGTTTTTGACCAATCGACTTTTTCAGGGCAGGCAAAACGTAATCGAATGGTGGAGCGCCCATTCGGCTCGGTCTGTAATTGGGCATTGGCAATAGAAAGTGGACGTAATAAGACGTCTTGCGTAGTGCGGTATTGGCAACGCGTGCGCTGGGCGCTTATGGGTCTTGATACCACCCCAAATCCTGCGGGCAGGCATTCAGCTTGGCGTAAATGTTGCCACTCGGGCGCAAATTCAACAATAGACAGTGACGGGATGGTGCGCAAATAATGGGGCCACAGTAAGCTCACCAGTCCTTCTGTCAGCTCAGGCAGATCATCATCCAGCTTTTCCCGTAAACGCCCCATCAAAAAGGCAAAACCCTCAAATAAACGTTCGACATAGGGGTCGTTCGCGCCGGGTTTATCTAAGTTGAGCATGGCCGCTCTATCAGGGTGCGCATTGGCAAATTCTTTACCGGCTTCTTTCAAGTAACGTAATTCAGCTTCGTAATAGCGTAGCGTCAAATCATCCATTTTAGGACTTCCTAAAACCAATTAAAAAAATGAAAATAGCAGAGGCTCTTAACCGAGCCCCTCATCAATTAAGTCAACGTGGATCAACAAGCTCATCCACAACATCAGGGGTATTTAGAAAGATATTGTTAGGCAGGCGGAACTGCTGGAGTTTTAACAAAGCCAGTGGGCCGCTGTCGAGTTCACTGCGTAAAATAAACCGTAATGTTTCGCCCTCTTTCGTGCGCCACACCAACTGATAACGGCTACTGTCTAGCTGCGTGACTTCGGCTTGCTCTAATAAGCGCATCCATCCCCAGTTGCCTTGATAGTTTGCGTAAATTTGCATTCCCGAACGCACACTTTGCCAATTGAGCGCCACGCCCGGATAATAACTCTCTCCCGGCCAAATAAAACTTTGCCAACTTTCCATTTGGTTGAAGTAATCCAGTTTTTGACCATCAAGAACCAACTGAACTTGAGCGACGCCTTTGGAAGGTCTCGCCATCAATTCAAAACGAATGTTGGCATCCCCTTGCGCAAACACAATGTCAGAGATGTCGGCTAATTGATTAATGGCTTTGAGGAATTCAGGGTTGATGGTTAAGCCTTGGCTCATGGATGGGTCAACTACCCAGCGGTTGCCTTCTTTATGGACAATGCCCCCCAGATTGGTTTTGATAAATTGATCTATACGCCCTGAATCACTGCGTAAGAATTGGGCGAGTAACGGCAATGAGGCATCACTCCCTGTCGCTTTGAACGGGTAACGCCCGGCAAACGCTTTGTTCCATTGAGACACAATGGTGGTTTGCCAACGGGTGTTAAGGTTATCGGACGCTGGAGCCAATATTTGTCTCCACGCTTGCTCTAATGGCTGTACAAATAAAGATTGCCCAAAACTACTCCACTCTTGACCTAAACTCGCCGCCACTAAGTTGCTGTAATCCAAGGTATCGGTTAAATCGATGGTTTTACCTTGAAACACCGTTTGTGCTAACATTTTTGCCATCGCTTGCGGATCAGACGCATTACTGACTTGCTGCAATTTCAGACGGACTTGGGTGACACGAGCCAACCATGATTGGAAACTGAGATTGCCATTTTTCCCCGTCCCGTCCTTACCTTCCATCATTTCTAGAATGGGACCAAATACATCATCCAACGGACCTTTGGGCGCTTGGTTTTGTTCAATAAATTGCTTAACTTGCTTCTTCTTGTCTAACAATTTCACTGCTGAATCGACGAGATTATCGGCAAGTGCTTCCGATTTTTGTCCCGTCTTACCCTGCCACGCTAAGGTGTTCATTAACGCCACCAAGGGGGATTGACGTACATCCGCTAACACATTTAGCTGCGCAATCACTTCCGATAATGAATCGGCTTGGTGCCACTGAATACTGTTGATCATATTGAGCCAACTGTTTCCGAAGTCCACGAAGTAGCGCTCTGTGAGGCGGGCTTTTAATGCTTCAGGTGAGACCTCGTTATCCACCGTTTGGGTCTTATCGGTCAATACCCAGTCGATTTCATTACGGCGTTTATTGACTACCTCATCGATGGCGGCTTTGACTTGCTCTTCCCACGCTTGACGGGTAAATACGCCAGGGACTATTTCATCGGTGCTAAATAACAGTTGTGCATCAGTATCACCAACCATATCCATTAACGTTAAATCAGGCCAATTACTGGCAACTTGTTTTAAGACTTCTTGGTATAGACCCGCTTCCGCATTTTGTTGGCCAATTTGTTTTAGCAAAATCTTACGTGTGGTGTTCACTAAAGTCATATCGGGCTTTAGGGCTAATTCAAGATGCTTGGGAAGATTGTCTGCCCAGAACTGAAACAGGGATGGTGCTAAATGCTGCCATTCCGCTTTTGGAACACCACTACGCTCAGGCCAAATAGTTAAGAGATTTTGTGTTAGCCAAGCGGTATCAACGTGATCGGTTGAGGCCAGCATCAAATAGAGTTTTAAGGCGTTGTAGGCTTGCTGAGTGTTTTGTTCCCTCGCACTACTCGCAGGAGGTAATGCGACATACGCTGCTAATTGCGTTTTTAACGCCTCCATCGTCGCGGCTTTCATTAGCGCCTGATGGTTTTGTGTATATAGCGGCCAGAGCCTTGCTAAAGTTTGGCTATCTTGATTTAACCCAAAACGAGTGTACCACGGTGCTCCGTGTGTTTGACGGTATTGAAGACGCGCCAAATATTCTTGCAGCTCATACTGATTTTTCAGACGTTCCCCAAGAGGGAGTTGTTTATCTGCGGCAATTCGTGCCGTTTCTTCCGCATGGCGAATAGAGGTTTGGTTCACGATGAATGAGGTGATTGTGCCCGCACACCAAAATAACAATAAGGCTAGGACGGTAACCTGAGCAGCTTGCCTTGCATTCCAGCCTAATTTCTTCGCTTTCAGACCTGATGGTATATTGAAAAAAGTTTGCCAAGCGGGTGAGCGTCCTAACGCATTGGATTGCCGGTGAGAAAAGGCTTGCTCTGGGCTGAGGATCACCCCTTGAACTTGTAATGCCGCATGCCCTTTCATGATGTGTTGGAGTAACCCGCCCAGTTGAGATTGCAGTTGCTTTTGTATCAGTTCACTGACACGTAATAGCCAACCTTGTTGGGGCGATTGCAATAATGCAGACATTCCGACTTCACGCAAAGGTGTGGCTAAACGAGTTAAGTCCGCAATAGCGTGTTCCGGCGTTGCACCTGACTGAAAAATAGCCCCAATTGGCGGTATAGAATGGCTTTCTTCTTTCCACAACGGCTTTTCAATTAACCATAACCAAACAGGGATACGCCAGCCCAGAGATGCATACAGCCGCTGATGGCAGCGCAGAACGTTATCGCGCTCAATTTGCGTGGGCAGTGATGCTAAGTCAAACACAAGAACGCAGCCATCTAATGGTCGCGTGGGGCTCACGGCTTGAATGGCGGCAAGGTATTCGTCGGGTAAATTTTGCTCCGGCGCACCGCCGTAAAATAACAGAACCCCCCCCTTTTCTTGCCAGCCTTCCTGTTTTAATCCCGATGTCGCTCGTTCAATTTCCGCATCTTGCCCCTGCACTAGCAATAATTTGACCTTACGTCGCCAAAAGCGCCCATAGCGTAATCGAAGATGTTCTTGTACCATTCTGGCATCAATGACCGCCTCGCCCTGCTCATCACCGAACTCAAGCACAGAGGCATTTTGTGATAGTTGCTGTTGTTTATTTTTACCCCATTGAACATACAGGCCAGATTTTCCAGAAACATCAAATAGCTTCTCCGTGATCCAGCCCAACAGCAAAACAAAGATAGCCACCAAACAGCTCACGGTTAAAATGCGGTCGCCCTCATACGGGCCTAATCCGAGTGATGATGCCATCGATTCGGGAAAGGCGTAAAATAAGAAAGCCACAATAATCACTAAAAAAATCAACACGACGGCGGTAGCACCCATCACTGTTTTTACTTTCACCTTAGACATGCGTTACGCTTTCCTTACTTTCTGTGTGGCGTGAAATCACCGTTATCCAAATGTCGACATTTTCTCGTTGAGGTTGAACTGCAATAAGCTGTGCGTCGGGCGTATTCTCTTGACTCATACTGGCCTCGGCCAAGGCCGTGGCTATCCAAGGGGCGGTTTTCCCTGTACCGCCTAAAATGGGATCAATCATTTTATTGGCCTTAGTCATGCTAAAGTGCAGCTGGTTTTGTTCGCAGGCTTGGCTCCATCCCCCGCCTTCGTCAACATCTTGCCCGGCAACCCACGCTGCGGTTATCGTTTCAGAGGAGATATTCCCCCAAAGTATGGCTTGTGATAAACAGTGTGACAGATTGTCAGAGTGACTTTTTTCTGGGCGATGAAAGCGAGTTGCACAAGGGATATCGCGAGATGGTCGATTGCTCAGTAGAATACTGCTGATGGCCTCGCCATCATCATCCACAGGCTTCGAGTTATAGCCAATAGATACAATCAACAATAGGGAAGGAACATCCCAACGGGTATCTAACCATGCATCAATGGCCTCCAAGCTCTGCCCCGATATAAGGCGAAAAACATGTGGGCTTTGTTTTTTTAAGGTATCCAGTAGGATTTGCTCTGCCTGTGGTTGGAGGTCACGGTCGATTTCCAACACGCAGTAACAAGGGATATCATCGGGGATTTTTTGTAATATCGGTTTAATTTTTACCGCAATGTTATTAAGACAGTCGGTGAGCATCAACATCGAGTCTGGCTGGTCAAACGCCGCTAAAGGCGCATAACGAAGAAGCTGGCTGCCTGAACGAGAAGGTTGCAACGCCACAAAAGGAACCGATTTGTTGATCGCATCAAGGCTACGATTTGCACCTTGCCCCGCTGGAGTCTCAATATAAGCGTCCAATAAATAGGCAAATCGTTGACCCCGTTTGATTTCAGATTTAATCAGTGCTTCGCGTTCGCTATTCCACGTGCTTGCAGCAACCTGCTGCATTTTATACGCCATCCGCCGCGCACCGAATGCTAGCCCCCAGCCACAAATAGGTAACCCCACCGCGGTAAACCAAAAAATAAACCCCGTTCTGTCTTTTGTCCAAAACCATAAGGTCAGCGCAAAACCTATAAATAGGATAATCAACAATGCCACTAACCAGCGGCGTAAATTAGGACGAGGCACTTTCGCGGCAACAGGCGGAATGGTATTGAGCCAAACCGGCATATCAACCTACCTTGGCGGGAGAAAAAGAGCTGATTAAAGTACAGCCACAACCGCATTTATGCCCCTGAAAAGCGACAGGGATACCGTTATCGAGGTAGTTAGGATTGCCTTCAATGATGGTAGTAGGACCGTGCCCTTTTTTTGGGCAAGAAACCTGATCGCCTTTGCGTGCCACACCGATACCGCCAAATTTCATGGTGTCAGAGCCTGTTAGCACGGTGCCTCCATGAGTGGTTTTATCTCCTTTACGAATAATTTGTTGCATGGTTTTAGTCCTTTAAGATTTCAGCTGGTTAATAGCCTATTTCTTCAATAAGTAATAAGTGCGTTTGTGTCTTCATTTCTTCAAATAAATAGGTTGATGACTCCATTTCTTTTTCCGCAACTATTTTAACTTTCTTGTCCTTGTCAGTTATCCATTGATAATCGAAGGTTTCATCGCCTTTGATTTACCCTTGATTAGATAGCTTAGATTTTAGTGGATAATTTATTTTTAAGTCCAGCATGTCGATAATCATCGATGCTTATTTATGTGTTATAAGCTTGTGATAAGGTTTGGCTAGGAAAATAACAGGTATATTCTAAAGTGCCGTCATATTCCTTTCCTTAGTCTAACTGTCGGCAATAGGATGAAAATGTTGCATTATTTGATTAAAGTTACCTTGTTTCAACATTATTACCAGCAAAAGCGTGTGGTGGAAAAATTAATATATAAAGAATCTGGATGGATTTTTTAACGATAAGTTAATGATTTTCCATCTTCATACTTAATTAGTTTATTTCAATAACCCCTTGGGAATAATTTATCTTTCATCAAGTGATTTTAATTTTTATTAACGTAAATCTTGGCATTGGCAAT
This sequence comes from Morganella sp. EGD-HP17, assembly GCF_000512315.2. NCBI lineage: Bacteria > Pseudomonadati > Pseudomonadota > Gammaproteobacteria > Enterobacterales > Morganellaceae > Morganella > Morganella sp. EGD-HP17. The sequence continues at coordinate 14,192 of NZ_AZRH01000015.1, read as the reverse complement.
TCAATTTATTACACTCTTAAATATAAATGAGTTAATGCATGCACCCTAACGCACTTCCCTTGTCACATTCTAGAATATTTAACAACTCATCTAATTTATCGATATGTATTTTATTGCAATCATAATTATATTCTTTATTAACATTTAAATCTGTCACTTGTAACCCGCTATTATATTGACCATCTTCGTAATTTTTATATATTGCATAATCCACATTATTAATTGAGTAAGTAATCCTATAATACTCTGTATTAAACCGAGAATAATGATTATATGAGTACCCCCCTCCAATAATTTTGAAGAGCATTCAATAAAAATGGAGTTGTTTTTTTCATTGTTAACTTTAAGTCTTTACCAATTAACTCTAAGTTAATTGTTCCGTCTTAGTGGCACATTGAAAGAAAACTTCATTACTTGCAAAAGCGCTTAAAGGTAGCAATATCATAAGAAAGGATTTTTTAAATTTCATAATTATCATCACCTGATTTTCAACTAGGCAGGTAATATTAGTCCTCATCACTATTAAGTCTAATTGAATTTCATAGAATAGGTTATCTCTTTTAATCAGAAGGCCCTGTTCCTGTAGGAGTCAACCGATTTGACTCTATCCAACCTTCGATAGTTTTACCTTTTTTATCTAGGTACATTAGAAAAGTAAAGTCACTATAGTCAAAATAAGCGTTCGCAAGATCACCTTCGATTAAGAATAATTTATTTATTTTACAGTCAAAATCAGGAGCAGTATAAAAATAGGTTTTTCCCTTACCAATAATTTTATAACCAGATTGAGAGCTGTCAATTAAAACTTTTTCTTTATCCGATATAGAATCAAATTTTTGGCATAAACTCTCATCAGCTAAAATTTTAGTGGGAAATATAATCAAAGCGACTAATAGTGTGAGTTTTATTTTCATAATAAGTTTTGAACCTTAGTAGCATCAATTAATTTTTTATATAGCTAGTAACTACTACCTAATCTACTTTTTGTACACTTCTAACTCACTATATTAGCATGTTTTTTAGTTAATCGGTTTGTGTTGATGTTAGTTATACTTAATTGCGTTATGAATTACAAAACAAGATTTTACTCAACTATAGAGAATCCATCATTAGAGAATGAATAATATGATTTTATTTTTTCATTATCATTAGCTAAATTTCCTTCGATATATATTAAAGAGCTATTTACATTGAATTCTATTTTTAAATCATCGATGTGATTCGTTACTAAATACTCATCAGGAAGCATTGCTACAACTAAACCCGAACTAATATCCAAAACCTCACCACAAAGTGCTCCACCGCCACAACCAAATGTATATATTCGATAATGCCCCGAGAAATTAGCGGGCAAAAAAGACTCTTTAGTTCTAATAGAGTCTAAGAGTTCATTGCCACTTGAAGGTTCTACTAATTTATGATTAGGTTGGGAATAAACATTTTTTACTGCAAAATTTTCATAATCAACATTAGCACTTGTTGTAAATGCAAGAAATAATATTAGAAGTAAGCCATATTTAGCGACCATTTTTTGATTCCTCTAGAGCTTTAACCATTTCATCAGGCATTATATGTGCCCTATTTAACCCATCACCAGAATAGTATGATTCACCTTCAAATCTAGCTTTTCTTCCCCTACTTATAGGTTTACCTATTCTAACACCTGCGGATGCAAATTCTTTAGCCCAATCATAGATAGCATCTTCCACATTTCCATCTCCTTCTAAATACTTAATAATTGAAGGTCTCTTTATTTTTATTAAATACTCTTCAAATATATAATCTTGCATGGCCTCATCAAATAATGAAGAAGTATCTACTTTTAGCTTTTTAATGGCATCATTCAATGTATTCGGTATTATCTGATATCTCCCAGCAGCAAATATATCTCTTTCTTTTTGTTTTTTAATTAACTCAGAAATTGTCAATTTAGTTAAATTAGTTTTATAAAATGATTTTAATTTCGGCTTCGTTTGGTTGTAAGCACTGTAATCATTTTTTGATTCAACTGCTGCTAATAAGTGCGCAAATTTACTATTAGCCCATCCAATCCTACCCATTAAAAATTGAGACAAAAACACCAATGGATGCATATGCCACACATTCGGACCTAATTTTTCGCTGGCCACATCCTGCATCCAAACCATACTATCAAGAAACTCTTCGCTGTAAGAACGCCATAAAGGCGCTTCTTCACTCAATATGTTTAGAAAACTTTGCCAAACACTGTCACTTTTTTTGTAATACCAATCACTCGGGTGTTTAACAATGGTTTTATTCACGATATGGGAAAACATTGGGTTATGAAAAGCGCGACGGTATTCCTCAGGTGAGTAGGTTTCCTTTTTGTCCGATTTAATCTTATTAATTAATCTCTGATAATTATGGGCGATAATCCCTTTTTGTGGCACAGAAGAGCCCGTTATCTCCGCTTTAATATTTTCATAAACTGCACTGATAAATTCCACCTGCGGTTGTACATAACCATTTAAGTGGTCAAATGCATTGGCATTGGCAACTAATGCGTTAAACCCTAGCTCTGCAAGGTCGTATTGGGAAAGAAACTTTGAGTATTGGGCGATATTGTCTTTAATTAGTTGGTCTTGATGCCCTATTGCCCCGAGCTCATTTTTTTTCTTACCTAAAGTACCCAAAGTAGACTCTTGTGCTTTTTGTTTATTAATTTCGTTGAGCTCACTTAATGCTATTTTAGGTATTGCCCCCAAGTATTCAGGCAGTAAATAAAATTCATTGCTATTTTTATCTTTTTCAACTTTTATTTCACTGAGCTTAAAGGTTTTTTCCCACTCAACAATCCGTTCTGTTTTTATAAAATCATCACCTTGTTTATTCCATAGCATTAAACCGGGTAAACATTTTAAATATTGGGGCTTATCGTGGCCGACTTTGTCAGGGTTCTGCAAAAATTGCGGTAAATTATCGTCGGCACTTATACACTCAATATGCACTTGATAACGTGAATCAATGCCCTGCTCTTTAGGGGCTTGATAGAACCCCATATGGCCGATACTCTCACCAGCCTTTATGGTTATGGGTGTCGTTAAACTGACCACCTTATCAAATTGCATCATCTCTTTAGCGGGGCTGGCTAACTGTTTCCACCAACTCGGCTCTATTTCAGGCAAAATATTATTGTTATCCACCAGAGTCCAACATTGGTCTCCGACGTTTAATTTTGATGTGCCGGCTAACTTTTCAATCGTCACCAGCCCATACTGGCGTCCATTCGCCGCCTTGAGTTGACGTTGGCTATCCTTTTTATCCCAAGCGATGATAGAGCCTTTCGGGAGCGCATCTAATTTATGTTGGTCTTTATAGGCCTGAGTCCCTGCAACCGCTTTCCATTCGGGGGCGTAAGTCGGTAGCTTATCTTGCACAATCCATGTGGGATTCACTTGATAAGCAGAATACGGTGCCAGATGCATATACAGCGTATAAAAATGCAGCCCGCTCTTTTGTGTTTCACCTGGTTGGATATAGTGCCGCACCAATACAAATGAACCGGATAAATTTAAGCTTCCTGTTTTCCAATTCAAGGGTAAATAATCTTGATTCATTCGGTAGGCAATGATTTCACCATCCGCCATGCAGCGAATAGCCTGCTTCCCTTTATAGGGAATAGGAAAACCGGCCTTCTCTGTGATGGAGCTTCCACTTAAGGCACACCAGGGCGTAGTCGCATTGGTAATATGGATACCGCTATGCCACATTCCATTACGACCCAGCAAGTAATTTCCTGTTGATTCCCCGCTCACATGTGCCATTATTTCATCAAGGTTTGAGAATTCTTGACCACGTTCGTTCTTAGGGATGGGATACACAATTTTAATTAGCTTGGCACTGCTTTTTTCTTCTTTTTTTTCGTCTGCGGGTTGATTACCAGCGTAACGGTATAAAACAAATGGAGTACTCTCATCTCGATACTCTTGGTTTGGATAAAAGCCTCTTTGTTGCACAAAGTCAGAAACCCAATGTTTTCCATCAAATAACGCAATGTGCCCATGAATACTTTCAGGTTTATTTGGTTTTTTGAGTCGTTCAATAATAACAACATCGCCTTTTTTCTGACCCAAAATCGAATAACTAATCCCCTCTTTTTGTGCTTGAGCACCGGGAACAGGTGTAAATCCATTTTCAATTAACCATGGACCGTAGTCTTTAGCTGAGCGTATTGCTGAGTTTTCTATTGAAGCTCCGCCATGGATAAGAGCAAGTTTGACATACTTAGCACATTCACCTTTACCGAAAGCAAAGCTTTTTTGAATTTCAATAGCATTTTGATTTATTTTTTTTATTGTAACATCCATATTGATCATTTGATGCTCCTCAACGCATTGCAATAAGGGCTATTATTGTTATCGGGTTTTACTGAAGTTATCTTCCATTTCTCATTGTTGTATTTTAACGCTATGGTATATCTAGAAATGTTTGGTACAGCCCCTAACTCAAGTCTTAAAGTCGCTTTTTTATTATTAACCTTAACGTTATTAACTTTGATATTACTTATCCAATCCGGACAAAAAGATTGAGCATCAACAAAATAATCCGCGTTCAAATATTCCTTTTTGAGCTCATTGATTAAATTGGGAGATACATACATTAACATCGCTTTTTCATTTTTTTTCAACTCTGCTTGAATATCTTCATTATTTTCCAAAAGATACTCAGTATAGAAATTCAATACCGTTGTTTCAGGTGTTGCACTTCCTTTATCTAAAGCCAACGAAAGAGAAGAAAAAAATAAACAGATTAATAATGTCAAAACTTTCATTAATGTCATCCTTTTAATCATGCAATGGATACTTCGTCACTAATTTATGCGCTTCAATATCCGTCACATCAAACTGCAACGTTTCACACGCGATATCAGCCCCCGAGCCAGGCACCACATAATTTGCAGCTTTGATGATGTAATCCCCTGAAGAACCGTGTTCAACACCTTGCCCACTCAGCTTTAGGTATGAGCCACCACCGTTAAGGGTCAGGGTTTGCGGTGTCGATATCACAATTTCATCTTCGCTGCTGGTGATAGTGATTTGCTGCTGGGCAAAGAAATCCATCGTATTGTGTTGCGCACTGATTTCGATCGCGCCTTGATTCGCAATCACTTTCACTTCATCTTTATGTGCAAATAGGCCTAATGCTTTTTCAACGGCGACCGATAAGTTCTGCATGGCACTCATATCAAGATGCTGCCCTGCATTCACCATGGTATTGCCTTGGCTGCTCATTTGAAGGTGTTCACCGGACGTTAATGCGATCCCTTGCGGCGCACTGGCTAGTAACACAGCGGATTGTAACTGCTGTAAGCGAGAATCTAAGAGGTCAATTTGTGATTGAACATCGGCGGCGAGTGCACTGGCTTTTTCCGCTGTTTGAGACAGCGTTTGCATCTGTTGGTTCGCTTGCTGGATTTGCTGCACCGCTTGGGTCATGTCCAGCACTTCCCCTTGTGCTTTTGATTGTTCATCTGCACTGATAAACAACCCTTTACCCGCACGAATAGCGCCATGCTCATCCGTCCTCAACTCAAACCCTGCTCCGCGTTGTTCTCGTTGTGCGTTAACCAAATGACCTAGATTGAGTTGAGTTTTGCCATACTCCGTCGCCAGCTTGATATGCTCTTCCTGACGTTTATCTTCCATGCGCAACTTGTTATTGGCCGGTGTTCGTAAGATATTGCGAGTATGGTTGTCTCGCGTCACGTGGTCAGGATGTTCGGAGTCATGTTGTGCATAGGCGATATAGGGTCGGTCAAGGTCACCACCGTCAAATTGCACCGACACTTCAGTCCCATCCAATAATGGAGCATGCCAGCCGTAAGTATCTCCAGCGTAGGGCTTGGCTAAACGTAGCCATAAATAAGCAAAGCCCGCCTCAGACGACTCTCTATCAAAATCCAACTTAACACGGTAGCGTCCGAATTCATCGAGCCACGCATAGGTATCGCCTTTTTCACTGCTTTCCACTCGTGCGGGTAACGTCCCTGCAATGACAGGTCGAGGGAGTAAAGGCGGTCTGAAACATAAGGCTTCACGGTAGAGTTGCCCGGTAAACTGTACCTGAAGGCTAGAATCCCGAGCGCCCCGATGGCGAACATGGGTGATTAACACACCGTCTTTCGCCAACTGAGGAAAGACCCCTGTCATTTCTAAAACTTGTCCAGGTGCTAGCATTGGGCTGGTTGAATGCCCTGATACCCACGATTGGGCATTAAGAATACGTTCATGGCGTAGCTGAGCAAAAAAAGCGCCACTTTCTGGGGTATCAATATCACCGACATTCAAGAAAGGCTCTGCGTAGTGGTACACTTCCCCTGTAGTGACTCCCTCAAAACCTGAAATAATTTCAGTACTATCCTGAGGCGTTAATGCCTGACGGTAGTTATAATCACGGGTTGCCACCCCCTCACTGACCACCTGATGCGAAACCTGCAATCCCCAGACACTGTCTTGCCCATTATCACTCAGACCTGATTCATGGCGATAAGGGAGTGACATGCCAAACTGGTAGTGTTCTTGTGTGTCATGGAAAATCACTTTATCCAATTCTAATTGAGTGTCCATTTCCATGCGCCAATAAATACCGACTTCGGCAAGAAGTCGTTGAATAAAGACTAAATCCGTTTCCCGCCACTGTGTAATCAATTCTCTGACCGGGTATTCACGGGAAAGTTGAAACTCAAAGTCTGCCCCTTCCAAACCATGACGGCGCAGTACCTTTTCAACCACTTCTGTCACCGATTGATTTAAATACACTTCACTGCATTTGGTGTACTGAAGTAAGGCAATACGTGGCACTAATATCAAGCTATACCGAGTTTCATCCGCTGACGTTTTCAGGTGTTTGAATTTACTGATAACCCCATACACTGTTCGTATCGATTGATTAGGAAGACCAGGTAATAACGGGGTTTGATAGGTAAATGCGCCCGACTTCAGTAGCATCTGCTCGGGAGTCAGATGTGCATTGGTGCACGTGACTGTCACTTCATATCGCCAAGGTTGACTGAGGGCTTCTTCAGATTCGAAACTGAGTACATCTAAAAAATCAGTGCAGTCTTGTACCGTTAAATGAAAACGGGCATGCGACACAGCGTTCTTCACAGTTTGTGTTAATGCATTGATGACTGAATTAGGCATATTCTATTCCCTCAGAAATGGACAAGAAGTGAAAGTAAAGACGAGGCGATTACACTGCTGACAACAATTGATTGAGCCACGTTTGACCGCCCCAAGTAATGGCGGTAATACCAATAAGCAACAACGCGGTCCAGAAGCTGAAAGAGCGTATCAATTTCAGACTAGATTTTTGCTGATGATGGATGACTAATGGAAAAGCAGATTCAGGTAGAGAAATCTGTGCAGAAAGTTTATCTATCAATGATTTCCGCTCGGGACTCAGCGGTTCCATGGTTGCTGTATGGACGTTAAAACCGAGTACCAAGACGCGGTGAAAGCAGGTTAGTACAGTATAATCTGGGTGAGCCTGCCCCAGCACTGACCGGATACGATCCCATAATGCGTCCCCTGCATCCAACGATGAAAAATAGCGAGCTTGTAAGGGGGCAACTCGCCAAGCATAGAATGCGTCACCTTCTTCATCACCCCGAGCCAAGAGTTCCATCGCGGTTTTATCCAATAATGCACATTGTGCATAGATAATGTGCTCAATATTCTCGGGAGCGAGTTTTGTTTGGCCCAATGCATTTTTTACAGCATCAATTTGTTGACAGCACGTATCATAAAGAGCCCCTGAATCCGGGTCATACCGACCATATTTTAGCTCAGTTACCATCAACCAGGTTTTTGCCATAAGCTTGTCAATATCAATGTATTGGCTCATGAGCGTAATACCGCAAACAGTTCTAACTCTAAGAAACCAAATAAAGAGGGCACATATAGCATGCAAACGCCTTCTTCCAACATTTCACGCATCTCCGGAGCCTCCATATCCAGCGCAAAGTATTGGTTTTCCATGCGCACAGGGAGCGCCGCAGGAACCCGGTCAACGGGTGTGAGTGGAATACCATTTAATGCCTTACTGTAAAGTGTGTTAACGGTATCAGGCGCGCCAATTTTACACAGCGTCGGGAACTTTTCAGCAATTTCCCACGCTGTTTTATCTGAACGGACAGACAGATAAAAATCGGCTTCCTCTCTAAGCCTGAGGTCATGCAATGAAGCTCGCCAGGTTTGCGGATCGGGATGCGTCATATCAAGCGCAATCACACGAGAAGGCAAGCTGGTTTCTAACAAGGTACTGAGCAAATCAAATAAAGGTGGGAACGTATTTTCCAGATCGTCATGGATATAGGCAGGAATGGTCGCAAGGTCATGCTCTAACGAAAAGGTTAATAAACTCCCCGCCAAACGGGTCAACTCAGCCCAAATGATTTCAGGGTGACGTTGTGGGTAGCGTTCATAACCGATGAGAACATTAGCATGGGAGTTTAAGGCGTTTAACAACCAAAATAAGGAAACATCGGCGACGGCAAAATCGGCTAAACGCTCATTGCTTTCACGACGCATTGCCATCAATCGTTGGCAGCGCGAACGGATTTGCCGATTCAGCAGAGCGAGTCGCTCTTGTAACTCTCGACTGGCTGAAAATTGTGTCATTGGAGGAATAAACTTTCTATCTATTATCCACCCTCCCTGACCATCACGAATTAGGCGCGCAATGGGACACGTTTGCCACGCATCATTATTTTCATGTTGAAAACGGACCGTAATATTGAATCTGGCAACCGCCATGGATTCATCATCCTGACCAAATACATCCGGTACATTCACCCACTCTTCCTGATACCGTAATGCACGCTCTGAAAAGGCCCCTTTTTTTTGCACATTTACAATCCCTGATTGAAGGAGCGGTAAAGCCAGAACCAGCACAAGACTGTCTGTTTGTGATAATGCGGTTGAATTCAACTCTCGCGGCTCAGGAGCGACATCACTGACCTGGGTATCCACTAATGTCCCATCTGGCAACCACACCCGTAATTGGTGAACTTGCAAGCGACCTGACGATAAAAGCGATTCATCCAGCTCAACTTTTTCCACCCCCCAGGTAAAAGGAGAAGAGAAACCTGAAACACCTTGGTTTGTGAAGGCTTCCCACTGAGCTTGTTGTTGAAATTGTTGTGGGGAGAGCAATGCCCCTTCATTCCATAATGGGCGATAAATTTTCATTCGATGATCCTTTTATTTAAGCAAAGGCAATTGGCGTTGTGACTTTTTTCCTAAAAATACGGTGGCGATATTTGGCATTTAATGAAACGTGAAAGTAAAGCATTTCTAACGATTTGGTACGCTACCGCCCTTAGCCGTAAACCAAGGCTCATAAGGTAAAACGGTAAATTATTCCAAAGCAAATCCGTCCTCAGAGACCATCAAAGACAACGAAAAACTCGCTTTCACATCAAACAATATAAGTAACTTATCTTAAATAAATAGTTTGAATTATAGGTAGGGTTAAGTAACACAGCAATATTTTTTATCTATTTATTTTAAATAGATATGAATACTCACATATAGAGTTATACGTACCCTGTTAACAACAGATAAAAGGTGGGTATTATGCAACTTAGGAGGATTTTCATGTCCGTGGATTCATTACCCTCGACAACAGCATGACTTAAGCTACTGAGGACGGTTGTACATATAGCAGTGGCATCAGTTTGCCTGATTGATTGCCATCCGCAAGGCAATTACAAAAGTGTCTGAAGTGAAAGCATAGCGTTATCAGATATGAGGTTTGTCATGAGAAGGAATATCAACACAGTGAGTAGCACGCGTTAACGATATTAATCCTTTTGATCCTCCATATTACTTTGCCGTGCTTATCGGCTGAACAATACATATTCATCCATAATAGTTGTTAATCCCCCATTTTCGGCTTGCCTATCAATCACCCATTCCACAAGTTGTTCTTTGGATTTCAACTTAAGTGTATGGTTCCAATCGTCTAATGGTGACCCTAACAGCAAATCATACCAACATAACCAGACCAATTTCGGGCGTATTTCCGGATCATTAAATTGCTGAAATAAACTGATTAACTTGTTAGCAAAGGAGTGCTGTTTAAGACGCGCACATTCACTGAGCAGTATCCCTTCCAGCATAGGGTGGTAGCGTAACAGCCGTTCATCAATATGAAAACTCAGGTTTAAATCCTCTTCTTCGGTGAGTTTGTCAGGGTAGGCGTTACCATACACCAGTCGATAGAGACGAGCAGGAATAACCGCCACCTGGCAGGCTTCATGACTCGAAAAACGAATGTACGACACCATCAAATAGTGACTGTTTTGAATGAGTGAATGACACATCCCCTGGCAAATGGACAACTTCGTATACCCATTTAACCAACGTTGATAATAACTCAGTAACTCTTGATAGCGAGCGGGCAGCTTTTTCATACTCTCAGTACTCCATAAATTAATTCGTAGAACAAATCGGGTTTAAATTGAATATATTGACTTCAAAAAGGGTTAATACCGAGAAGCCACAAGACGCGCTTGCAGCCATTGCTCCACTTCACTCTTTAACCAGCGAGAGCTACGCCCCAGTTTGATAGGTTTGGGAAACTCCCCCTCTTGGATTAATTTGTAAAACCATTTATCCGTCAAACCGGTTAGGCGGGTTATAAACTTCATATCAACGAATTGGTCATCTAGTAAGGGAATAGCTTGAGTAGTCATTATTGAACTCCTGTCTTTAACGTTAAAAGGCAGAAGGGATATCGATAAGTGTTTAGGGATATCTCTCTTCCAAAAGATATCCCCCTCATGTTTTTTATTAGCGACTACACCCAAAAGAACGCTCACCATCACTGTAATCTTTCGAGTACGTTTTAGCTAAGTAACGACAACGTTGGTTAAGCTTCTCCACCGCAATGTCATTGTGAGGCGCGTTACTGTCTAACCAGGCGCACCCATTATCCGGAAAATGCACTAAATAGCGCTCAGCAGGGTAATCGACATCAATAGCACTACACCACGCTTGTTGCACGAGAGCACAAAGCGTATTGTCTGTTTTCCTGAAATCACCTAGCCCGCAATAGACGTCCTTATTGACAAGCAGTAAAACGTGATAGTGCTTTTTGTGATTAATCTCCCCAAACTCACGAACCCACACATAGAATAACGGGCAAGTATGATTACGTTTCCACGCCTTATTTTTGCGTTTTAAATCCGCCTGAATTTTGGCTTTGAGTGAACCGAAAAAACGCGTGATAGCCGCAGAGTCTTCACGATGTGGTACGTCGGAAGCCGGAAAACGTAAATCAACCCGGATTGCCGTGAGTCGATGGGTGATGGATAGTGCACGGCGGAGAGTACGGTCTATCTTGCAAAGATAATCTTCGTTGTAGGTATAACGGGACATGGTGTGATCCTCAAGTCTGTGTAATGTCATACCCAAGGCATTCGTTGTAAAAAAGAGACGATTCACATTTTTCCCATCACAAAACGTGACAGTGTCATGATTAACAATATTGATGAATGATACCGATAGAGCACGCTGATTTTTCCTATCAAGAATGATATCTATCGAGTGACGATGAGAGGAGTAGTTCTATTGGGTTAAGTCGATGAGGATGTTGATACCCCATAATACTATACCAACGTATATTGTCACAAAAAGAGTGAGAAGCACCCGCGAGTTATCACACCTTCAGTCCATTTTAGCCGCCATTTTTACTCGGAGATTAGCCCTTTTTCTTCCCTGATTTTTCCCCAAAAAACCGTCCTGACATTTAACTTTTCTACCATTTTGACTCCACACGGCAAGCGCGCATCACCTCAAAATCGATGTTTATAGACTAGCGATAACGGTAATTTAGTCAGTCTATTGCCTAACAAAGCAAATAAATTGGCAATTTTTAGCGTCAAGTTGGCATTCATTAACACTTGTTTTATTTTTTATTTATCTTCAGAATGACGTAATATCACATTTTATTTTTCTTTATCTGTTATGATATACTCTCATTTTGTGACTTAGTTTTTAGCTAAGTTTTATATGGAGAAATTATGGTCAAGGTGATTAATTGGATAGACAAAAATGCAGACATTCGCATGTTGCGATTTTATGTTCGCTTTATCATGGTACAATCGCAAAATTATTATGGGTTTCCTAAACTAACCCAGAAGCTACCCGATATTTTTCACAGCAAAAACCTATTAAAACAAGAGATCAATCACTACTTCAGCGCCATTGAATCGAGCGAAAAACGGCAAGCAGAAAGTGAAAAAGCCGAGCGACTATACCATAAGAATATTTTATCAATATCCCTCATTGAGTGGCTAAAAAAAGACAAGGAAGCCTGTGCATTAATTTGGGGTCTGCTGCACTTAGGCAGTGATCCCTTTTTAGTCTTGCAAAACATTCATGACACCGCCTTTAACCACCAAATTATCAATACCACCTTCCCCACCTCGCATGAAGAACGATTCAGCCTCATCGTCATCTACCTGGATTTTCTGTATTTTGATGAGTTTGACCCACCCAAATCGGAGTACAACGATTTTTTAAAGCGCCAATGGCTCCAGCTCAGTGACGGGGTTAAGCCGTTTAAATGGCTCAATGAAACATCAACTGAAGGGATAGAATGGGCTTGGCAATATCTGGTGGATTATCACAAATCTGAGCATTTCGATGCAGGACGAATGGGAATTGACTCACTCCAATACTTTAATCCGATAAACCCAGAGGAAAAATACTTAGCGATATACAGCGTATTAAAGCTCTGGAATAGCCATCACTTCGAAAAAAAAATGCTGATAAATAATCTGAATCGTGCTTGGCGACAACGACTGTTAAGAAGAGAACGAACAAATAAGAAAGCGATTAATTGCTATCTTGATATTACCGTTAAAGAAAAGCTCGATTTTTTGGTGAAAAATAAACGATGTCAAATAAATGAACTGCTAACTGATTTGATTAATGAAGAATATGACCATGTTAAAAATCTAAAATAATCTCAAATATATATTATTAACTTGAATAGCCACAACCATTCTTTCAAGGAAGTAATATGAACCACCAATCTGAATTAGGGAGGGTAATTTCTGCCTTTCCATTTTCATTTAAAAATCAATTTTTTAATCAACTCAACCAGCTAATCAGTTACTCCCCTACCATCGGCTTGATGGGGAAAACGGGAGCTGGTAAATCCAGTCTTATCAACGCACTATTTCAATCGTCACTATCGCCTGTGAGTGATGTTTCAGGCTGCACACGACAGGTTCAGCGCTTCAGTATGACGATGAATAACCATACTCTCACCTTTGTGGATTTACCCGGCGTGGGGGAAAGCCTTAAGCGAGATAGAGAATACCACCAGCTCTACCGTAACTTATTGCCAAAACTGGATTTAATTATCTGGGTACTCAAAGCCGATGATAGGGCATGGTCTTCTGATGAACAGTGTTATCGCTTTCTCACGGAGCAATGTGGTTACCAATCTAAGCGATTTCTCTTTGTGCTGAGCCAAGCCGACAAAATAGAGCCCTGTCGTCAGTGGGATGAGCTGTGCCACCAGCCATCCCATGAGCAAGAGGCTAACTTAATATTAAAGCAACAAGCCGTCATAACCGCCTTTAAACCGCATCATCCTGTGATAACAGTTTCTGCGGTCGAAAACTATCAACTGACTGAATTAGCAGAGCAGCTCATACAGGCGCTACCGGTGCAAGCCAGTAGCGGGGTAGCTAGGCAACTGAACAGCCCTTACCGGACGCAATCGGCGGAGAACACCGCACGTAACGATTTTGGTCAATGTGTCAGTGATATTGTGGATACCTTAATCGATATCATTCCCTTGCCGCCATTGATAAGAAGTACGGTTAACACCGTTAAAAACAGTATCGTATCCGTCGCTAAATCCCTGTGGAGCCTGTTCTTTTAACTTCTTACATTACCCCATTAATTATTACTCTCAGCGCCAATCCTGTTAAGGATTGGCGCTTTTTTATTTCTTTTTATTGGATATTTAATTTATGACAAACACCACTGAATGCACTATCACAATGGCATTAGTCCCTGATGAACAACGCCTTGATTTTTGGCTCAATCACTTTGGTCGAGTCAAAGGCTGGACTATCTTTGAAGTGGTCATATTTACCACTATGGGGCAGTTTTGTGATGACTATCATGGCGGGTATTGGGAATATT
>NZ_AZRH01000014.1:0-131551 GCF_000512315.2 Morganella sp. EGD-HP17 | reverse complement strand
GGTGCGCCGCGACCCGGAGCATGTTTATCAGCAGGTCAGCAAAGGTACCCTGCCCGCCGGTATCGAGTACTGGCAGCCGCTGTTTTTCACCGCACCGCTGGTACCGCTGTTTGACTATCTGCCGGATAACACCCTGCTGGTGACCCGGGATTTACAGGAATCCGCCGACCGCTTCCGCCGTGATGTGCAACAGCGTTTTGAGAGCCGGGGTGTGGATCCGATGCGCCCGTTACTGCCGCCGTCACAGCTGTGGCTGACACCGGAAGAACTCAATCAGCAGATGAAAACGCTGCCGCGTGTGCAGCTCAATAATGACAAACTGCCACGCAAAGCCGCCAATACCAACCTCGGCTATACCGCTCTGCCGGATCTGAAAGTCAATCCGCAGCTGAAATCCCCGCTTGACCCGCTGCGCCGCTTCCTGGAAAGCACAGAGGCTGCCGTGATTTTCTCGGTGGAAAGTGAGGGACGGCGCGAAAGCGTACAGGAACTGCTGGCGCGCATCAAAATCAAACCGGCGGAAATCCGCAGTCTGACGGATGCTACCGTGCCGGGTATTTATGTCATGATCGGTGCCGCTGAGCACGGCTTTGTTGATAACGACCGTCAGCGCGTCCTGATCTGCGAAAGCGATATGCTGGGTGAGCGAGTGGTGCGCCGCCGCCAGGACACCCGCCGCACAATTAACACCGACACCCTGATCCGCAACCTCGCGGAACTGCGCCCCGGTCAGCCGGTAGTGCATCTGGAGCACGGGGTCGGCCGCTATCAGGGATTAACCACCCTGGAGGCCGGGGGGATCAAGGCAGAATACCTGATCCTCACCTACGCCGGGGAAGACAAACTGTATGTCCCGGTGTCATCGCTGCATCTGATCAGCCGCTATGCCGGAGGGGCAGATGAAAGCGCCCCGCTGCATAAACTCGGCGGTGAAGCCTGGAGCAAAGCACGTCAGAAAGCAGCGGAAAAAGTCCGCGATGTGGCGGCACAGTTACTGGATATTTATGCACAGCGGGCCGTCAAACCCGGCTTTGCCTTTAAACATGATCGCGAACAGTACCGCGAGTTTTGCCAGTCTTTCCCGTTTGAAACCACTCCGGATCAGGAGCAGGCTATTAATGCCGTGCTGAGCGATATGTGTCAGCCGGTGGCGATGGACCGGCTGGTGTGCGGTGATGTCGGTTTCGGTAAAACCGAGGTCGCAATGCGGGCGGCCTTCCTCGCCGTCCATAACCACAAGCAGGTTGCTGTGCTGGTGCCGACCACTCTGCTCGCGCAGCAGCATTATGATAACTTCCGTGACCGTTTCGCCAACTGGCCGGTGCGGATTGAAGTTCTGTCCCGTTTCCGCAGCGCCAAAGAGCAGCAGCAGGTGCTGGATGATACCAGAGAAGGAAAAGTGGATATCATTATCGGCACACATAAGCTGTTGCAGAGCGATGTGCACTGGCATGATCTCGGCCTGCTGGTGGTGGACGAAGAGCACCGCTTTGGTGTCCGCCATAAAGAGCGCATCAAGGCAATGCGCGCCAATGTGGATATCCTGACCCTCACCGCCACCCCGATTCCGCGTACCCTGAATATGGCGATGAGCGGCATGCGGGACCTTTCTATTATCGCCACCCCGCCGGCAAGACGGCTGGCGGTGAAAACCTTTGTCCGTCAGTATGATGAGCTGGTGGTGCGGGAGGCGATTCTGCGTGAGGTACTGCGCGGCGGCCAGGTCTATTATCTCTACAATGATGTGGAGAATATTGAAAAAGCCCGCAACCGTATTGCGGAACTGGTACCGGAAGCCCGTGTGGCAGTCGGCCACGGACAGATGCGTGAGCGCGAGCTGGAACGGGTCATGACCGATTTCCACCATCAGCGTTTTAATGTGCTGGTATGCACCACGATTATTGAAACCGGTATCGATATTCCCAGCGCCAATACCATTATCATCGAACGGGCCGATC
Source organism: Morganella sp. EGD-HP17 (assembly GCF_000512315.2). Classification (NCBI taxonomy): domain Bacteria; kingdom Pseudomonadati; phylum Pseudomonadota; class Gammaproteobacteria; order Enterobacterales; family Morganellaceae; genus Morganella; species Morganella sp. EGD-HP17. Next base: position 129,593 of record NZ_AZRH01000014.1, on the reverse strand, counting down.
ATTTCGGGCTGGCACAGCTGCATCAGCTGCGCGGCCGTGTCGGGCGTTCACACCATCAGGCCTATGCTTATCTGCTGACGCCACACCCGAAAGCCATGACCACCGATGCCCATAAACGCCTGGAAGCAATTGCTTCTCTGGAAGATTTAGGAGCCGGATTTGCTCTCGCCACTCATGACCTGGAAATCCGTGGTGCGGGTGAGCTGCTGGGCGAGGATCAGAGCGGCCAGATGGCCAGCGTTGGTTTCACACTCTATATGGAAATGCTGGAAAGTGCGGTTGATTCCCTGAAAAGCGGCAAAGAGCCGTCACTGGAAGATCTCACGCAGAGCCAGACCGAAGTGGAGCTGCGTATGCCGGCCCTGCTGCCGGAAGATTACCTGCCGGATGTAAACATGCGCCTCTCCTTCTACAAACGGATTGCCAGCGCGCGCAGCGATACCGAACTGACCGAGCTGAAAATTGAGCTGATTGACCGCTTCGGTCTGCTGCCGGATGCCGGTCGTCACCTGCTGGCGGCAGCGGGTCTGCGCCTGCAGGCACAGGACCTGGGGATCCGCCGGATTGAGGCGCAGGAGAAAGGCGGTTTTGTTGAGTTCAGTGAGAAAAACCATGTCGACCCGGCGTATCTTATCGGGCTTTTGCAAAATAACCCGAAACAGTACCGGCTGGACGGCCCGTCAAAACTGAAATTTATCTGTGACCTGACCGACCGCACCAAACGCATTGAGTTTATCGCGGATTTACTGACTGCATTTGCCGCTCATCCGGTATAACGTACAACATCCTCTCTGTCAGGTGCCGGTTTCGGCCGGCACCTTAAAAATGAATAAAAATCCATTTATTGTGAATATTAATTTGCAAGGTGATTATTAGTTCGGTTAGTATTTACCAAAATATAATGACAACAACAGGGTAAATACTATGGATCGTCGTTCGTTTCTGAAATCAACAGGGATCGCGCTCGGCGGATTAACCGCCGCCTCTCTGGTCACCACCGGTCAGGCCGCCACCGGTACTGTCTCACCCGCTGCCAAAGCAGCGCCGCTCAGCGCGGAAAATCCGCTGCTGCTGAACTTCAATGAAAACTCACTGGGGATGTCTCCGAAAGCCCGTCAGGCGATTATTGACGCCCTTCCCGGCGCATTCCGCTATCCGGATGCTGCCCGCGAAGCGCTGATTGAGCAGATTGCCGCGCATTTCTCACTGACACCGGAACACATCAGCCTCGGAAATGGTTCCTCAGAAACCATTCAGGCGGCTGTGCAGATGCTGGTGGCGGATGCACAGAAAAAACAGCAGCCGGTGCAACTGATTGTGCCGGATCCGACATTCAATTATGCCGAACTGTATGCTGAGCCGCTGGGCGTCAATATTGTCAAAGTGCCGCTGAAAGCCGATCTCTCTTTCGACCTCACAGCCATGCAGGCGATCGCCGATAACTTTGCCGGTCATTCCGTTATCTATATCTGTAACCCGAATAACCCGACCGCTATGATCACCCCGGCATCACAACTCGCACAGTGGGTAAACCAGGCACCGCCGCAGCAGAATTTTATTATTGATGAGGCATATGCGGAATTTGTGTCTGATCCGCAATTTAAAAGTGCGGTTGAATGGGTGGCTGCCGGAAAATCCAATATTATCGTGACACGCACTTTCTCGAAAATATTTGCCCTGGCCGGGCTTCGTGTCGGTTACGGTATTTCCGTACCGGCAGTAACGGAACAGGTAAATATTTTCAATTCTATCGATAATACTAATATAGCAGGTGCAGTTTCCGCACTGGCATCCCTGAATGATAAACCGTTTATTGATTACAGCCGCCATTCAACGGATGTTTCACGGGAAATTGTGGTTGCCGCACTGAAGGAATTAAATCTGCCTTATGCGCCCTCACAGGCTAATTTCATCTTCCATAAGGTGACCGGAGATGTAAAAACCTATCAGCAGCGGATGAAAGAAAACCATATAATGGTCGGCCGTGAATTTCCGCCGGTAACCGGCTGGAGCCGCCTGACATTAGGCACGCCGGAAGAGATGCAGCAATTTGTGGCGGTATTAAAGCAGTTTCGTCAGAAGGGCTGGGTTTAATTTCCGGTTACATTAAATAAAAAACGTGGTGAATACCGGTTTATGACATAAACCGGTATTCTTATTTTTTGTCTGTAACACACTTTATTTTACTGTATTCAGCCCGGGTAAAATGATCAGCCGCCCGGTATTATCCACCGGCATGACATCACCCGGATTATAATTGATTCTGACCTTACCGACGGTGTCATTGATTCTATACACCACATCATAGCCGACAATCCGGTGCTCATAGGTGTATGCCGTCGTACAGGAGCGGTATGTCGGGCCACCGTACACCTTCGGTGCATGCAGCAGGGTTTCATACAGCAGGTACGGGGTGCAGACCTGCTCAGTCGGGTGGACGATATCCAGGAGTTCACGCTTGTACGGACCCGGCATGGTTGTCAGGTCACAGTATTCATGGCGTACAGGCACCGTTTCCATGATAGGTTCGGATGAGAGAACCTCAGCAACAGCGGGATGTTTATTCTTTGTCACAGCAAAAGAAATGATTACCGCAAAAATAACAAACAGAAGCACAAGCCCTGTGAATGTTATTCGTGATAATGGTTTTCGTTCATTTTTATTCATTGTCAAATTATATAAATATCCAGCGGTAATAATTGGGATTATTCCTATCAAACCCGGTTTTATTTTTAACGATTAATCTTACCGGACTATATTCCCACAGCACCGCTAAATAAAAGTTAAATAATAATGATGAAACAATAATTCTGTCCCTGTAATTTATTAATTCAACCTGACTGTGTGTGTACTGACAACGATCAACAATAATTAATAAAGAGCAGTATCTGCCTTATTTTGTTCATTACCACCGGAATTATCTGTTAGTGATGATACTGAACTCCTGTTAAATAATGCATTTTCCGGCTTTATATCAAATCTGTACAATGTATATTTCCCTGTTCTGAGCAGGGTTTATTATTATAAAAAATGACGCCCGGAAGCGTCATTTTTGGGGAAGATCAATTAATGTAATTTCAGCCGCGGACGGATAATCCGGTTTATACCGCCAACCAGCATCATCAGCCCGGTTTTAATATAACCGTGCAGCGCAATCTGATGCATACGATACAGAGAAATATACATCACACGGGCAATACGCCCTTCAATCATCATATTCCCGCGCATCAGGTTACCCATCAGGCTCCCGACCGTACTGAACCGGGAGAGGGAAACCAGTGAGCCGTGATCTTTAAACACATAATCCTTCAGCGGCTTATCATTGAGTACCGCAAGGATGTTGTGATAGCAGCGGGTCGCCATCTGATGTGCTGACTGCGCGCGCGGCGGAACAAATCCGCCCTCTTTTTTCGGGCAGGATGAGCAGTCACCGATAGCGAAAATTGCGTCATCACGGGTGGTCTGGAGTGTTGGTTTGACCACCAGCTGATTAATACGGTTGGTTTCCAGCCCGCCAATCTCTTTCAGGAAATCAGGCGCTTTGATACCTGCCGCCCAGACCATCAGGCTCGCCGTGATATGCTCGCCGTCTTTGGTGTTCAGGCCGGATTCATCGGCGCTGGTGACCATGGTCTGCGTCATCACACGCACACCCAGTTTGGTGAGCTCCTGGTGAGCGGCACCGGCAATTTTCGGCGGCAGAGCAGGCAGAATACGCTCACCCGCCTCCACCAGCGTCACATTCAGTGCATCGGTATTCAGGCCTTTAAAACCGTAGCTGTGAAGCTGCTCAACGGCATTATACAGTTCTGCTGACAGTTCCACTCCGGTCGCCCCGCCGCCGACAATCGCGATATTCACTTTGTCGCCTTCGCCGTGGCTGGCGGAGTATTTCAGGAACAGGTTCAGCATCTCATTATGGAAGCGGTTTGCCTGTGACGGGCTGTCGAGGAAGATGCAGTTTTCTTTGATCCCCGGTGTACCGAAATCGTTGGAGGTACTGCCCAGCGCCATCACCAGAATGTCATAATCCAGCTCACGCTCCGGTACCAGCAGGTCACCGTTGTTATCACGGATTTCCGCCAGGGTGATATTTTTACTGTCGCGATCCAGTCCGGTCATTGAACCCAGCTGGAAATTGAAATAGTGATTGCGGGCATGCGCCAGGTAGCTCAGGGCATCCACGCCGTCATCCAGAGAACCGGTCGCCACTTCGTGTAACAGCGGTTTCCACAGGTGGCTGCTGTTGCGATCGACCAGAGTGATTTCCGCTTTTTTCTTCTTACCTAATTTGTGGCCGAGTTGCGTTGCCAGTTCCAGCCCGCCTGCGCCACCGCCGATAATCACAATCTTCGTATTCGGTGTAGTCATAACATCCTCTGAAAAATAATCTAACGTTATCTCAGGGCTCTTCAGGAAAAACAGTGAGATAACATCAGATAAAACTGAATCGTGTCACACCATGGTATACCACAACAGGTAATTTGGTCATACCATATTTGATCATAATCAAATTCTGGGTAATCCGGCGGAAAAATGCAAACATTATTTTAAATTTAACAAAACTATTTTACTTTTGGTTTACCTCTGATGCTTTCTTTAATCACCGGATTAACTTTTCGTGACAGCAGATGAAAAAAGCCTGTTATCTTGCTGATTCAGCACCAGAAAGTTATTGATGTAACGCAATGACCGGAAAGATACGTAAGAGAAAGATCACAGGAGAGACAGATTTGAGACGGGAATCGCTTCAGTTGCAGGGGAAAAAATACCGCGCCTTCCGCAGGCGCGGCCGTTTTACAGAGAGGCGGTGTTATCAGGCTTTTTTAAACGCGGTTTTAAACCCTTTGATTTCCTGCAGATGACGGGACAGATCCTTAAATTTGTGGGTCTGTTCTTCATCCCAGATAACCTGATAGTACGGTGACAGCGTGTCATGCGCACGCTGGTTATCCAGCGCCTCGTCATTGCGGGACAACAGCACCAGGCAGTTCTGCCGGTTCAGCTCGCGGAAATCCGAGATACACTTGGTCATGATATCCAGATACTCTTCCGGGCGGTCGATTTTGCCTTCCATATTTTCATACGGGAACAGGTTAGGGTTCACCATCACCTGGCGGATCCCGCACAGATATCCGACACGCTCAGCCCAGAAGCCCCCCAGACCCACGCCCAGCACAATGGCCGGTCCTTCGCTCTGTTTTACCGCTTTATCCACTTCGGTCAGCAGATATTTCATGTCATAACGCGGATGAAGCGTGCTGTAACTGATAAAACGGACATCCGGATCCGCAAATTTCAGCTGCATCACTTTTTCATGATTGCCCGGGCTGGTTGAATCAAATCCATGAAGATAAATAATCATGCTCGCTCCTGCCATTGTTCGTGTAATACGGATAGGGTTTTGTTCGCCTGCTGCCAGCGCTCACTGCGCTGCAGTTCAGCCAGATCATAACCTTTACCCCGATGATACAGCTTATCAATACTTTGTGCCGTGATAACAGGCAAATTATCAAGGATAGTCACAGCACCTTTGCGGTTATTACAGACCAGGATCATATCGCAGCCCGCATCCAGAGATGCCTGACCACGCTCCGCATAGCCGCCCATTACCGCCGCCCCTTCCATTGACAGGTCATCGGAGAAAATCACCCCGTCAAACCCGAGTTGCTGACGCAGCACCGATTTCAGCCAGTAAGATGAACCGCTCGCCGGACGATCATCAATCTGTGTGTAGATCACATGTGCGGGCATCACAGCATCAAGCAGGCCGCGCTGGATAAATTCGCGGAAAATCGCCATGTCTTTACCACGGATCACCGCCGGGTCGCGCTCATCACGCGGCGTTTCCTTGTGAGAATCCGCACTGACTGCGCCGTGCCCCGGGAAGTGTTTACCGGTGCTCGACATCCCGGCACTGCGCATACCGCGCACAAAGCGTTCCGCCATCTGCGCCGCAATGTCACCGTCCTCATGGAAAGCGCGTGAGCCGATAGCCGCACTGCCGTGCCCCAGATCCAGCACCGGTGCGAAACTGATATCAATATCCATGGCGATCATTTCCGCCGCCATCAGCCAGCCCGCCTCTTCCGCCAGTGCAGAGCCGGTGAGCAGGTCGTTAAACTGTGCGAAAGACTGTGCCGCCGGCAGACGGGTAAAGCCGTCTTTAAAGCGCTGAACACGGCCGCCCTCCTGGTCAACCGCAATCACAACACGGTTGTCGCGGGTAGCTTCACGGATCTGCCGCGTCAGTTCACGCAGCTGTGCCGTGTCATGGAAATTACGGGTAAAGAGAATCACTCCCCCGACTGAAGGGTGGCGCAGGATCTCGCGCTCTTCGCTGTCCAGCTCATACCCTTCGACATCTAACATTACAGGACCCATGGTGAAACCTCGTTGTATTTACCTGAGCCCGGCGGCGGCTTTCAGCGCGGCCGGGTATTGCAGAAACTGCGGGTCGCCGGTTTGTCCCCAGCGGCTCTCGAACCACATAACCATCATATAATCTGCCCGTGCCTGCCAGCGGCAGGTCTGCGCCAGTACGCGCTGCGGACAGTGATAAGCAGAATAATAACGCAGAAAAGTGTGAATTAACGTCAGTGACCAGTGATTGGCACGAAAAAGTGTGGCGAGAGACAGACCGATATCGGTATCAGCAGCATATTCCCAGTCAATCAGATGCAGTTCCCCTGCCGCCGTCACAATGTTGCCGGGGTGGATATCCATATGTGCAGGCGCCAGTTTCAGCGGCTGAGGCTCTGCTTCGCGCATAAAGTGACGATGAATACGCAACAGCTGCGGGGTGCGGCGGCGTTTGTCGGTCAGGTGAAAGTGGCGGTCTGCCTGCGCTTTGAGCGGCAGACGATACCCGGTAAGCGGCTGATTATGCAGATTGCTGACCAGCGCCGCCAGCTGCGGAATAAAGTCCGGTTGCTGTATCCGTTCCGGCGGCAGTGTTTCACCCTCCACCCGGTACAAAAGCAGCCAGCCGTGGCTGAACCCGGCCACGCGCGGAGCAAGACCGCTGTCACGCAGCCGGTGCAGGATACGCGCCTCTTTCTGACGGCTGACACCGATATCCGCACTGTGCACGGTCTGTGCTCTGCCAATCAGAGATACACCTTTTTGTTCAATACTGACACTTTCCCGCGTCAGCCCGTTCAGCGGACGGATTGTCCAGCCGGCGGCAGGCAGTGCGGGAAAGTGTTCAGCGAGGCATAACAGTAACGCGCGGTTACTGCTCAAGCACCGCGCCCTTACCGGACCAGATGATTTCACCGCTGCTGACAGACATCAGTTGCATCTCCATCTGACGGGCATCACGGGTACCGGTCACCACGCTGTACAGCACATAGTCGGCATTCAGATAACGCGCCAGACCGATAGCTTTGCTGCGCAGGGTCAGTGTATCGTTATCACCCATACCCAGCACCGACATGGCACTGCTGACCGCACCGGCCGGGATCACATTCAGTACCCCGGTTTTTCCGATGGTATTCATCAGCGCACCGGTCGCAACGCTGGTCTGCAGGCTGCTGTTGGTTTTATTACCGACTTTATTCACCAGCAGCGTACGGCCCTGATTCACGCCGTCGCTGTGAACCATCTGATTAACCAGTGGTGTAATACTCTGTTCCCACTCGATTTTTTTCATTTTCGGCGGAACCGGCACCGTATCCGGCGGCGGCAGCGGCAGTGGCGGCGGCGTGGTATCCGGCGGCGGTGTTACGGTACCCACCGGTACCGGGGGTGTTACCGGTGCCGTTGAAGGACACCCGGCGAGCAGCCAGACTGACGCTATCACACATAAAAGACGTTTCATCACCGTTCTCCTGTCAGCCGGTTATTTCGCCAGCATCGGCCCCAGATGATGGCCGCCGACCAGATGCATATGAATATGGAACACTTCCTGTCCGCCGTGGCGGTTACAGTTCATGATCAGGCGGTAGCCGTCATCCGCAATACCTTCCTGCTGTGCGATTTTGGCCGCGACCGTGATCATATGACCCAGAACCTGTTCATCTTCCGGCGTAACATCATTCACAGTAGGAATAAGATGGTTGGGAATAATCAGAATATGTGTCGGTGCCTGCGGGGAAATATCCCGGAACGCCGTCACGCTGTCATCCTGATAGACGATATCAGACGGAATTTCACGACGAATAATTTTACTGAAAATAGTTTCTTCGGCCATAACCTGCTCCTGTAATTAATCAGCCTGACAGATGTGTGCGGATTTACCGGACAGACACCTGAAACAGACGGCAGAAATTGTCAGTGGTGATCTCAGCAAGCGCCTCAACGCTCACCCCTTTTAATACAGCCATATACTCCGCCACATCACGCACATACGCGGGCTGGTTCTCTTTACCGCGAAACGGTACCGGGGCCAGATACGGCGAATCGGTTTCCACCAGAATGCGATCCAGCGGGACAATGCGGGCGGCTTCGCGGATCTGCTCCGCATTGCGGAACGTCACGATGCCGGAAAAGGAGATATAAAAACCTTCATCCAGCAGCGCTGATGCCGTCTCTTTGTCTTCGGTAAAGCAGTGTAACACGCCGCCGCACTCCCCGGCCTGTTCTTCGCGGATAATCGCCAGGGTATCCTCACGGGCATCCCGGGTGTGCACAATCACCGGTTTATTCAGCTCACGTCCGATACGGATATGCTCGCGGAAAACCTCACGCTGAAGCGCGGCATTCTCTTTCTGATAGTAGTAATCCAGCCCGGTTTCGCCGAGGGCCACCACCCGTTTATCCGCCGCCAGTTCACGCAGCTGTGTGAAATCATACGGCTCATCCAGATTCAGCGGATGAATACCACAGGAAAAGGCCACATCCGGGCGCTCACCAATCAGCTCGCGCATTTTTGTGTAACCCGGCAGGGTTGTCGCCACCGCCAGTGCGTATTTCACATCTCGCTGCGCGGCCTTTTGCATAACATCATCCACACTTTCATGCTTTTTTTCATAATCAAGGCAATCGAGGTGGCAGTGGGAATCTACTAAAAACATAATTAACTCATTATTTTAAATTAGGTGATGCAGAAAACAGGGTTTCCTGGTGTAACAATTGTTCTGTCAGCAGCAGTTCCTGATTCACGCCGGTGATGGTCATCAGCCGGTGGCGGCAGGTCAGCCAGCTTTCCGCTGCATTCAGTAAGTGTGCACTGCTGTAATGCGCTGCCAGTTGTGCAATCAGAGCAGACTGGTCCTGATTCAGACAGGCAGGTGCCATATTCTGCTGATATTTTACCGCATCCATAAACAGGGTGGTCAGCCAGCTGATGCGCTTTTCCGCATCCTGATGATTCAGTTCAGATAACAGCGACAGAAAATCCCCGCTGCGCACGGATTCTGCCAGCTGGGTAAACAGATTCAGCCGGTTCTGCCAGTCAGCGGTGGTCAGCAGTGACAGTGCCGCCGCCGGGGCATTGTGGCAAAGATTCAGCGCAGTCTGCCGCGACACCGCATCAGACGGCGGATGCTCGCGCTGTAACCACTGTAAACCGGTCTCCGCTGACGGCGGTGCCAGATGATAAGCAAAACAGCGGCTGCGCAGTGTCGGCAGCAACTGCTCCGCCCGCAGGCTCTGTAACACAAACCAGGTATTCTCTGTCGGCTCTTCCAGGGTTTTCAGTAAGGCGTTGGCGGCTGCTTCGGTCAGCAGTTCCGCCTGCGGAATATGCACCAGTTTGGCACCACTCTGCTGGGCGTGCTCATACAGTTTTTCTGTCACGGCTCTCACAGCATCAATCCCGGTGGCAGATTTACCCTTTTCCGGCTGCAGCAGATAAAAATCCGGATGGGTGCCTGCCAGCATCAGTTTACAGCTGTGGCACTCCCCGCAGCTTTTGATGCCCTGCGGCTGCTGACACATCCGCAGCCGTGTCAGGGCATAGGCCAGCTCATCAGTGCCGGTGCCGGGCATACCGTACAGCAGCAGAGCATGATGCCCCTGACCGGACATCCACGCGGTTGCCAGCTGGCGGTAAACCGGATTAAGCCACGGATACCAGTTCATTACGCCTCTTCCTGCTGTGCCAGCCAGTTCAGTACGGCAGTGCGGATTGATTGATGGACGTTATCTATTGATTGCGAAGCATCAACGGTTACAATGCGCGGATCGGATTCAGCCAGCTCCAGATAACGGGCCCGGGTGCGGCGGAAGAAATCCAGTGATTCCTGTTCGATTCTGTCCAGCTCGCCCCGGCTGCGGGCGCGGGCCAGGCCGGTTTCCGGCGGCAGATCGAGATACAGGGTGAAATCAGGATAAAAATCCCCCAGTACGGTATCACGCAGTGACTCCATCAGTTTGCGATCGATACCGCGTCCGCCGCCCTGATAGGCCTGAGAGGAGAGATCATGACGGTCGCCGATCACCCATTGTCCGCGCGCCAGTGCCGGTTTGATAACATTATCCACCAGCTGAATACGCGCGGCATATAACATCAGTACTTCCGCTTTATCAGTAACCGTTTCGCCGTCGATTCCGTCTTTAATCAGGGTGCGCAGCTTTTCTGCCAGCGGTGTGCCGCCCGGCTCACGGGTATAGACCAGGTCAGTGATGCCGTTTTCACGCAACGTATCAACAATCACCTGACGTGCCGTGGTTTTTCCGGCACCTTCAAGCCCTTCAATTACAATAAATTTGCCTGTCATTGTTTTTTTAATCCGTTACGGTAATCCGCAACCGCCCGGTTGTGATCCCGCAGATTCGTGGTAAATACATGTCCGCCTTTGCCGTCCGCGACAAAGTAAAGGTAACCCGTGGTGTCCGGTTTGGCTGCCGCATCCAGCGAGGCACTGCCCGGCATGGCGATAGGTGTCGGCGGCATGCCGTCAATCTGATACGTATTATACGGCGTTACCCGCACCAGGTCGCTGCGGTAAATCGTGCCCTGATAACGCTCACCCATGCCGTAAATTACCGTCGGGTCGGTTTGCAGGCGCATTTTCAGTTTCAGCCGGTTCATAAAGACCGACGCCACTTTTTTACGTTCACCGTCCACGCCGGTCTCTTTTTCAATCAGCGAGGCCATAATCAGCATTTCATACGGATCCGCATACGGTAAGTCGGTATTACGGGTCTTCCAGGCTGCCGCGAGTTTGGTTTCCATCTGCTGATGTGCCCGCTTCAGGATTTGCGTGTCTTCTGTTCCGGCTGTATAGAGATAGGTATCCGGGTAGAAACGCCCTTCCAGGTGGCTGCCGGCCGGCAGGCCGAGCATTTCTGTCAGTTTATCTGCCGGTAAATCCGCGAGGGTCTGTTTCAGGTAAGGGGCTTCTGACAAGATTTTCTGCCAGTCCGCTAATTTACTGCCCTCAACAAAACGGATACTAAATTGTGCCTCTTTACCGCTGACAAACAGTTGCAGCATGCTTTTGACCGTCATATCCGGCGTCAGTCGGTAAGTACCGGCTTTGATTTTTGCCAGATCCGGCTCCAGTTGCAGCAGCCAGTCATAATTGTGTGATTCCGGGATAATCCCGCTTTCCGCCAGTTTTTTCTCCAGCGCCACACGACCGGTGCCCGGCGGAATGGTGAAAATGGTTTCTTCAGTGACAGAAATTTTTTGTCCGGAAAATGCGTTCACCTGATGATAAAGCCAGTACGCCACGCCGCCCGCAACTGCGAGCAGCACCAAAAATGTCACAAGGAAAATCCGTGTTTTTTTCATCAGTCATTAACTCTGTTAATTCAGGGTATTGCTGCCGGACAGTGCGGCAAAAGCCAGGTAAAGAGCGAGCGGGAGGTATAATGCCAGTGATGACGGGCATCCGCGCGGATATCATTGACCGGCATGACCGGCATCAGCGCGTTGCACATAATCACTTCATCCGCTTTTGCCAGCACCTGCGGAAAACGTTCGGTTTCATAACAGCGGTAACGGCTGCCTTTCAGCACATCCATGATATGCGCGCGCATCACACCGGCCACACCACATTTGCTCAGTGACGGGGTAAACACATCATCGCCGCAGCGCCAGAACAGATTGGCGCTGCAGCCTTCGGTCAGAAGGCCGTCAGTATCACAGACAATGGCTTCATCGGCCTGCTGTTCTGCCGTATAACGGCGGATCAGCACCTGCTCCAGCCGGTTCAGGTGTTTGATACCGGCCAGATACGGATTGACCGACAATGGCACCGGGCTTTTCACCACCGATAACCCGCGCTCCTGCAATACCGGATAGCTTTCCGGATATGCGGAGCGGATCAGGATCACCAGCGGCGGTACATCCGCACGCAGATAACCGCGTCCCTGCTCACCAGCGGAAACAATCACTTTCAGCACACCATCCGCTGTACCCTCTGCGGCCTGCATTATCCACTGGGGCAGCAGCGCGTCATCCGGCGGTGTCAGCCCCAGCCCGGCACAACCACTACGGAGCCGGTGCAGGTGACGTGAAAGCAGCGACGGTTTGCTGTTCACAATGCGCATCGTGGTAAAACAGCCGTCACCAAACTGCACACTGCGATCAGAAATCGCGATGGTGTGCTGCGGTACACCATTAACCCAGTAATGCGTCTGTTGTGTCATAGCCAACTCATTGTTTTAACGGTTATTATTTAACCGTCATTCAGTATGCGGACAGACCTGTATAATAGTACAGCTGTGATTTTTGTGCAAAACTGCGATAGCGTCACCCGCCAGGTAAAAAAAAAGCGCCGTCAGGCGCTTTTCTCTCAGAAAACAGACTCAGATCTTACGGAAAATCAGGGAACCGTTGGTGCCGCCGAAGCCGAAAGAGTTACAGAGTGCGTATTCCATACCTTCCACTTTGCGGGCTTTGCCCGGTACAAAGTCGAGTTTGCAGACCGCTTCATCCTGATTATCCAGGTTGATGGTCGGCGGTACAATCTGATCACGCAGTGCCAGAATGGTGAAAATGGATTCCACTGCACCGGCGGCACCCAGCAGGTGACCGGTCATGGATTTGGTGGAACTGACCAGAACGTTGGTTCCTTCACCAAATACCGTTTCAACGGCTTTCGCTTCCGCCACATCACCCGCAGAGGTGGATGTGCCGTGCGCATTGATATAGCCGATGCTGTCAGCAGGAATGCCTGCATCCTGAATCGCATTTGCCATGGCCAGTGCGGCACCGTCACCGTTTTCCGGTGGTGATGTCATGTGATAAGCATCGCTGCTCATCCCGAAACCGACCAGTTCCGCATAGATTTTCGCACCGCGGTTTTTCGCGTGTTCGTACTCTTCCAGCACCAGCATACCGGCACCGTCACCGAGCACAAACCCGTCACGATCTTTATCCCACGGACGGCTTGCGCCCTGAGGATTGTCATTATTGGTGGATAAGGCACGCGCAGCACCGAACCCGGCAACACCTAATGGTGTGCTGGCTTTTTCAGTACCACCGGCAACCATCACATCCGCATCACCGTAAGCGATGATCCGGGCAGCATGACCAATGTTATGCACGCCGGATGTACAGGCAGTGGCAATGGAAATGCTTGGTCCGCGCAGGCCGTACATAATACTTAAGTGTCCGGCAACCATATTGATGATAGTTGAGGGAACAAAGAACGGGCTCACTTTACGCGGGCCGCCGGCAGCCAGAGAGCTGCAGTTTTCTTCAATCAGTCCGAGACCACCAATACCAGAACCAATCGCAGCTCCGATACGGGTTGCATTGGCTTCTGTTACTTCGATTCCGGAATCCGCAATTGCCTGGATACCGGCTGCAATACCGTATTGAATGAAGAGATCCATCTTCCGGGCATCTTTGCGCGAAATATTAAAATCTTCGTGATTGAAATCTTTTACCATACCTGCGAATTTGGTCGCATGGTTAGAGGTGTCAAAATGATCAATCAGGCTGATACCACTCTGCCCGGCACACACAGCTTTCCAGGATGAATCGACTGTATTACCGACAGGAGATAACATGCCAAGTCCGGTCACGACTACACGACGCTCAGACACGCTTATCCTCCGGGGGGGAAAATAAAAGAAACAAGGCGGTCGGGTGACCGCCTGGACATGAGGGATGCTTACTTGCCTGCGTTCTCAACGTAGTCAATAGCAGCCTGTACAGTTGTGATTTTTTCTGCTTCTTCGTCTGGGATTTCGATGTCGAACTCTTCTTCCAGAGCCATCACCAGCTCAACTGTGTCAAGAGAATCAGCGCCTAAGTCATCAACGAATGAAGCTTCGTTTTTTACTTCTTCCTCTTTAACACCCAGTTGTTCAACGATGATTTTCTTAACACGTTCTTCGATAGCGCTCATACTATTAAATTTCCTATCAAAACTCGCTATATGCGATGGTTTTCGTAGTTTATAAAATACAGGAAAAGATGCAACCCAATCCCGGCTGGTCTAACCATATAAATACTCACTTTTGCGTGTGTTTACACAAAAACAGCAAATGGTTAGCTCAAACATTAAATCATGTACATGCCACCATTGACATGCAATGTCTCGCCTGTGATGTAAGCCGCTTCATCAGAAGCTAAGAAGGCTACAGCACTGGCAATCTCTTCAGCATCACCCAAACGGTTAGCAGGAACCTGAGATAAAATGCCTGCACGCTGGTCGTCTGTCAATGCACGAGTCATATCGGTTTCGATAAAACCCGGGGCAACGACGTTGACGGTGATGCCGCGCGACGCGACTTCACGGGCGAGTGATTTACTGAAACCAATCAGCCCGGCTTTCGCCGCCGCATAGTTAGCCTGTCCGGCGTTCCCCATCGTTCCGACAACAGAACCGATGGTGATGATGCGCCCGCAACGTTTTTTCATCATGGCGCGCATAACCGCTTTGGACAGACGGAATACGGATGAAAGGTTAGTGTCGAGGATATCCTGCCACTCATCGTCTTTCATACGCATCAGTAAGTTGTCACGTGTGATACCTGCATTATTAACCAAAATATCAATTTCGCCAAACTCAGCGCGAATATTTTCTAATACATGGTCAATGGATGCGCTGTCGGTCACGTTCAGGGCAAGGCCTTTACCCTTTGCGCCTAAGTATTCACTGATAGCAGCCGCACCGCTTTCGCTGGTCGCAGTACCAATCACAGTTGCACCACGTGCTGCTAATTTCTCAGCAATTGCACGGCCGATTCCGCGGCTCGCACCGGTGACAAGGGCAATTTTGCCTTCAAAGCTCATCTCAACCTCAGCGATTTTCAAGTGCTGTTTCCAATGATGACATATCATTGACAGCAGATGATGTTAATGTTTTCACAATACGCTTAGTCAGCCCGGTCAGTACTTTGCCCGGCCCTGCTTCCAGCAGATCTTCAATACCCTGCGCGGCCATAAACTCAACAGTTTCTGTCCAGCGCACCGGATTATAAAGCTGACGGACTAATGCATCACGAATTGCATCGGCGGAAGTCTCTATCTTAACATCAACATTGTTCACAACAGAAAAGATTGGTGTATTAAATGTGATATTTTTTAGCGCAACGGCTAATTTATCAGCAGCCGGCTTCATTAATGCACAATGTGACGGCACACTGACCGACAACGGCAGCGCACGTTTTGCTCCGGCTTCCTTACATAATGCCCCGGCACGCTCAACGGCGTCTTTCTCACCGGCGATAACCACCTGGCCCGGCGAGTTAAAGTTAACCGGTGATACGACCTGACCTTGTGCAGCTTCTTCACAGGCTCTGGCGATAGCATCATTGTCCAGACCGATGATGGCATACATTGCCCCGGTACCGGCCGGAACGGCTTCCTGCATCAGGCGGCCGCGTAATTCCACCAGTTTGATAGCTTCTTTAAAATCCATCACACCGGCACACACCAGCGCGGAGTATTCCCCCAGGCTGTGACCGGCCATCATGGCAGGCATGGCGCCGTTTTTTTCCTGCCAGACACGCCAGATGGCCACAGAGGCCGCCAGCAGTGCAGGCTGGGTCTGCCAGGTTTTATTCAGTTCTTCTTCCGGCCCGTTCTGAACGAGTGCCCATAAATCGTAGCCCAGTTCAGCGGATGCTTCGGCAAAGGTTGCCTCAACGACCGGAAAATTTGCCGCGAGGTCCGCCAGCATACCGACTGACTGAGAACCCTGTCCCGGAAATACCATTGCATATGCAGACATGATTTAGCTTCCTGAAAAATTAAAAACGAATTAATGCAGAACCCCAGGCAAAACCGCCGCCGAAGGCTTCAATCAGAATCAGCTGACCGCGTTTGATGCGCCCGTCACGAACCGCTTCGTCGAATGCAGTCGGTACAGAGGCTGCAGAGGTGTTGCCGTGACGATCCAGGGTAACCACCACTTTATCCATGCCCATATTTAATTTTTTTGCTGTGGCACTGATAATGCGCAGGTTTGCCTGATGCGGCACCAGCCAGTCGAGTTCTGATTTATCAATATTGTTCGCCACCAGCGCTTCTTCAACGACGTTGGCTAATTCACGGACCGCCACACGGAATACTTCGTTACCTGCCATTGTCAGGTACGCCGGTTTTTCGCTGTCTTTGCGATCTTTATTCGGTAATGTCAGCAGGTCGCCGTAGCGGCCGTCTGCATGTAAATGGGTGGAGAGAATGCCCGGCTCTTCTGAGGCTTCAACCACAAAAGCACCTGCGCCGTCACCAAACAGGATAACCGTACCGCGATCTGCCGGATCCAGCGTTTTCGCCAGCACATCCGAACCGATCACCAGGGCTTTTTTCGCCATCCCGGTTTTAATGAACTGATCCACCACACTGATGGCATAGCTGAAACCGGCACATGCCGCCGCCACATCAAAGGAGATACAGCTGTCAATGCCCAGCAGTTTCTGGATTTCACAGGCCGCGCTCGGGAAACCGTGCGTGGAAGAAGTGGTGCCCACAACAATCAGATCGATATCACCGGCAGGAATACCCGCCATATCCAGTGCGTTCAGTGCTGCCTGGTGGCCCATTGTAACAACGGTTTCATCATCACCGGCCAGACGGCGCTCACGGATACCCGTACGAGTAACAATCCACTCATCGGTTGTGTCGACCATTTTTTCCAGATCAGCATTTGTGCGGATTTGTGCAGGAAGATAGCTCCCGGTTCCTAAAATTTTCGTATACATATTAGTTAGTTACTCTTGGGTAATACCATAGCGAGACGGGATGCGATTCGTTCAGGCACCTGCTTTTCAACAGTCTGAACCGCCTGCGTTATGGCAGCGTTGAATGCACTTACATTCGCCGCACCGTGACTCTTAATCACAATGCCGCGTAATCCTAACAGAGAAGCACCGTTATACTGGTCGGGGTTCAGGTGGCTGAAGCGTTTATTCAGCCATTTTGTCACCACTTTCTTCACAAGTTTGTACAGCAGGGATGACGATTTGCCTTCATTTTGTGATTTAAACATAGAAAGGATCACACGAATCACCCCTTCCATGGTTTTCAGGGTAACGTTACCCGCGAAGCCGTCACAGACCAGCACATCAGTTTTACCGGTCAGCAGTTCGTTGCCTTCGGCATAGCCGATATAATTGATGTCCGGTATCGATTTCAGCACAGTGGCTGCTTCGCGGATATTGTCGAGTCCCTTGGTTTCTTCTTCGCCGATGTTCAGTAATGCCACACGCGGATGCGGGATCCCGGCCACATCTTCTGCCATCACCGCGCCCATAACAGCAAACTGCACCAGCATGTCACTGCTGCACTCCGCATTTGCGCCCAGATCAAGCAGCACCGTTTTGCCTTTCTTCTGATTTGGCACCACGGTCATCAGTGCAGGACGCTCGATGCCTTCAATCGATTTCAGCATCAGTTTCGCCAGCCCCATCAGCGCCCCGGTGTTTCCGGCACTGACGCACGCCTGTGCCTCCCCCTCTTTCACCAGTTCCAGCGCGATACGCATGGATGTGCCTTTGCTCTGGCGGATAGCCTGAGAAGGTTTGGCATCACCGGCAATCGTCTCATAGGCAGGGATCACCCGCAGACGACTGAGCAGCTCAGCATTCTGGTTTGCAAGCAGAGGAGAAATGGAATCAGGGTGCCCGACCAGCAACAGGGTGAGCTTTGGATTAGATGCCAGTGCCTGCAGCGAGGCAGGCACTGTGACATGGGGGCCGATATCCCCACCCATGGCATCTAACGCGATGGTTAGATTAGTCAAGATATCAACGTGCTTAAAAAGCAGCAGATTACTTGTTGATTACCTTACGACCACGGTAGTAACCATCAGCGGTCACATGGTGGCGCAGATGAGTTTCACCAGAGGTTTTGTCAACAGAAACCAGAGTTGCTGACAGTGCGTCATGAGAGCGACGCATACCACGTTTGGAACGAGTTGGTTTATTTTGTTGTACGGCCATTGACCTTACTCCTTAAGTACTTTTCTTTAAACTGGCTAATGCGGCAAACGGATTTGGCTTTTCTGCTTCCGGAGGAAGCTCACCAAAGACTTTCACCGCGTCGGACACTTCACAGTGTTCAGAATCATGTACCGGAACCACAGGCAGAGAAAGAATTAATTCATCTTCAATCATTGCCAGTAAATCTGTCTCACCAAAATCATTTACGTCAATTGGCTCATACTCTTCCGGTAATGCCTCAGCCTGTTCATCGCTGACAACCGGGCTGAAACAATACGTTGCGCGGACATGAAGCGGGAAGATATTACCACACCGCTGACACTCAAGTGAAACATCAGTTTCTGCTGTTCCCTTAATGACTGTCAGACGCTGCGGGTCGATTTCAAACGTCAAATCAACATCAACATCGCTGTCCACACTGACTACCGATTCGGCTAACCGCGTAACCTGCTCAGGTGCATAGCACCCCCGGTAATCCAGACGCTTCTGCGCGGCGCGCTTTGCATCAATAGTCAGAGGTAATTTTATCTTTTGCATAAGGCGCGCATCTTATATTCGTAAGACGATATAGTCAAAGAAAATATAGACAGCAAAGAGGGCGGTAACCTGCCTTCCCGCTAAAAATACACTCAATAAGCGGCGCATAGTTTAGAATGAGTTTATTCTTTTTACCACGACTTTCGGAATATTTATGATCTCACTGGTTCTCGCCTCCACCTCCCTGTACCGCAAAGCCCTGCTGGAAAAACTCGGCATCCCGTTTGTATCCGCAGCCCCGGGTACGGATGAAACCCCGCATCCGGCAGAAGACGCGCAGTCTCTGGTCATGCGCCTGGCGCGCGAAAAGGCCCGTTCATTAACGCAGCAGTACCCTGACAGCCTGATTATCGGCTCTGATCAGGTCTGTGTGCTGGACGGGGAAATCACCGGCAAACCGCATCATTACGATGCTGCCTTTGCACAACTGCGCAAAGCCTCCGGTCAGTGCATCACCTTTTATACCGGGCTGAGCCTGTACAACAGTGCCACCGGGGAAGATCACACGATATGTGAACCTTACTGTGTGCATTTCCGTACACTGGATGATGACGAAATTCGTGCCTATCTGCTGGCGGAAACGCCCTATCAGTGTGCCGGAAGCTTTAAATCTGAAGGTTTAGGAATCGCCTTATTTAAAAAACTTCAGGGAGATGACCCTAATACACTGATAGGTTTACCGCTGATCCGTCTGACAGAATTACTGATTCAGGCCGGATACAACCCACTGCGGATCCCCCGCTGACACACGCCGGGTATCTGATGATTTTGAGGAACTGACATGAAGCTGAAAATGATCGCTGCCGCAACGCTGCTGTTCAGTGCTGCCGGTCTGGCTGCCCCGTCACTGGCGGATAAAACAACCTTTGTTGCCGACTGTACAAAAGGTGCTGTGACCAACCTGAAAAACCCGGATAACCGCAGCAAAGTCCCGGCGGTCTGTGAGTGTGTGTATGACAACTCACTGGCGAAATTCGGCAAAGACGGGCTGGAAAAACTGGATGACCGGGTCCGCAAAGGTCAGGCGCTGACCGAACAGGACTCTCAGGCGATCGGTGAGATTGCACAGAGCTGTACCACAAAGATTATCGGTGTACAGCCGCAGTAACCGCAGAATACCTTCTGTATAAGAAAAAACCCGCGTTCTGCGCGGGTTGAGATTGCTGACAAAGCAGGATAAAACGTGGTTTTTCCTGCTTTGTGTTATCAGCCGAAAATCAATGAATTGATTTTCCTGGTTTATTTTCACAACCTCTGTCGGTCGTCGCCAACCCTTACGGGCTTGTCAACGGCCTGAACCCGCGTTCTGTGCGGGTTCTTTATTTCTGTTCTCTGCTTATTTTGCCTGTTTCGACCGCAGTACCGTCAGGCAGTGGCGTAGTTTTTCATCCAGCGGTGCCTGAAGGCGCATCGCCTCGCCGGTGGACGGATGGGTAAAGGCAAGTGCCGCCGCATGTAAAAACAGCCGGTTAAGCCCTGTCCCTTTCAGCTGAGCATCAAACTGCGCATCACCGTAACGGTTATCAAAGGCAATAGGATGCCCTGCATGCAGTGTGTGCACACGAATCTGATGTGTGCGCCCGGTGACCGGACTGGCTTTGACCAGCGTGGCAGCCTCAAACCGCTCCTCCACTTTAAAGCGTGTTTCCGATGGCTTGCCTTCCGGGCTGACTTTCACCACGCGCTCGCCGCTCTGGAGAATATTTTTCAGCAGCGGTGCCTGCACCACTTTTACTGAAGATTGCCACTGGCCGCGCACCAGTGCCAGATAATCTTTCTGCATCTGTTTCAGACGCAGCTGCTCATGCAGTGCCCGCAGCGCGGAACGTTTTTTAGCGATCAGCAGAATACCGGAAGTATCGCGGTCAAGCCGGTGCACCAGTTCCAGGAAACGCGCCTCCGGACGCAGCGCCCGCATTGCCTCAATCACACCGAAACTCAGACCGCTGCCGCCGTGTACCGCCGTACCCGCCGGTTTATTAATCACCAGAATATGATCATCTTCATACAATACGCACTCTGCGAGTGCAGAAACCTTATCCAGTTTCGCCGACACCGGGGCATCGTTTTTCTCAGCCACACGCACCGGCGGGATACGGATGCTGTCCCCGTCCGCGATTTTGTATTCCGGCTTAATCCGGCCTTTATTGACACGCACTTCCCCTTTACGGATGATGCGGTAAATCATGCTCTTCGGCACCCCTTTGAGGCGCGCGAGCAGGAAATTATCAATACGCTGGCCGGCTTCATCGCCGGACACAACAACAAATTGAACTGTCTGATTATCAGTTTTCATGAAACGGGGGGCTATCCTCTGAACCGTTGCTCCGTAAACCGGTATATTTTTCCGGTGAAACAGGCGGCAAATGTGCATCAATGTTTTACGCGGCTATTTTCCCATTTTTTCCGGAAAAAGACCAAGGATTAACGTCATTAACAAATTTCTGCATAATTTTCACCGAAACATGCAATGTCACCTTGCTATAACCACACCGGCAATGGAATAATGCATGCGCCGATTTTGGCAAAACAGATATTTTATCTTTGTCTGACCGATGACAACGCAGCAATGGCGTAAGACGTTATTTCCGGTCAGATAATCAGCGGGCTGCGGGTTGCAGCTTACCGGGCCGGTATCGCGTATAAACGTGATTTTCAGCCGGCAACGGGGATTCAGACAAGACTGAACCTCACCGACACAATTTGCACCTCTATACGATCGACAGCCGAGAGGCTGACGGTGCGGTAAAAGCCACGAGGTCATCGGTTCCGGTAGCAACGAAATTGCCCGCAGCGCACTAATTAAATGAAAAAATTGAGTAACTTATAATGAAAAGAATGTTAATCAACGCAACTCAGCAGGAAGAGTTGCGTGTTGCCCTTGTCGACGGGCAGCGCTTGTATGATCTGGATATCGAAAGCCCCGGTCACGAACAAAAAAAAGCAAACATCTATAAAGGGAAAATCACCCGTATTGAACCGAGTTTAGAAGCTGCTTTTGTTGACTATGGCGCAGAGCGTCACGGTTTCCTTCCCGTCAAAGAAATTGCCCGCGAGTATTTCCCTGCTAATTACCACGCTTCCGGCCGCCCGAATATCAAAGATGTCCTGAGAGAAGGTCAGGAAGTCATTGTTCAGGTGGACAAAGAAGAGCGCGGTAATAAAGGGGCTGCACTCACCACCTTTATCAGCCTGGCCGGCAGCTATCTGGTTCTGATGCCGAATAACCCGCGTGCCGGGGGGATCTCCCGCCGTATCGAAGGGGATGACCGCACCGAGCTGAAAGAAGCCCTGTCTGCCCTGGATATCCCGGATGGAATGGGTCTGATTGTCCGCACCGCCGGTGTCGGTAAATCAGCCGATGCCCTGCGCTGGGATCTCGAGTACCGTATCAAGCACTGGGAAGCCATCAAAAAAGTTGCTGAAGGCCGCCCTGCACCGTTCCTGATCCATCAGGAAAGTAATGTTATCGTCCGCGCGTTCCGTGATTACCTGCGCCCGGACATCGGTGAGATCCTCATCGATAACCCGAAAATTCTGGAACTGGCACGTAAGCACATCACTGCTATCGGCCGTGCGGATTTTGCCAGCAAAATTAAACTGTATCAGGGCGAAGTGCCGCTGTTCAGTCACTATCAGATTGAGTCGCAGATTGAATCCGCTTTCCAGCGCGAAGTCCGTCTGCCGTCCGGCGGTGCGATTGTTATCGACACCACCGAAGCCCTGACTGCTATCGATATCAACTCATCCCGCTCAACGCGCGGCGGTGATATCGAAGAAACTGCCTTTAACACCAACCTGGAAGCGGCGGATGAAATCGCCCGCCAGCTGCGCCTGCGTGACCTCGGCGGCCTGATTGTTATCGACTTTATCGATATGACCCCGGTCCGTCATCAGCGCGAAGTGGAAAACCGCATGCGCGAAGCTGTCCGTCAGGATCGCGCCCGTATCCAGATTGGCCGCATTTCCCGCTTTGGTCTGCTGGAGATGTCCCGTCAGCGTCTGAGCCCGTCACTGGGTGAATCAAGCCATCATGTGTGTCCGCGATGCAGCGGCACCGGGACTGTGCGTGATAACGAATCACTGGCGCTCTCCATTCTGCGTCTGATTGAAGAAGAAGCGCTGAAAGAGAATACCCATCAGGTACATGCAATTGTGCCGGTACCGGTCGCCTCTTATCTGCTGAACGAAAAACGCCAGGCTGTCAGTGCGATTGAAGCACGTCAGGCCGGTGTCAGCGTGATTATCGTGCCGAACAACCAGATGGAAACCCCGCACTTCCGTGTGGTCCGTGTCCGTAAAGGTGATGAAATCGGTACCCTGAGCTACCGCCTGCCGGAGAAATACGAAGCGGAATCCGCTGCCGGTGAAGAAGAGGAAACTCAGGAACGCCGTGCACCGGAACAACCGGCTATCAATGCCTTTGCTATCACATCCGATGCACCGGTACCGGCACAGACTGCCGCCACCCGCAAACCGGAAAGCAAACGCGATAACCGTCAGGATAAGCAGGCACCTGCGGCTTCTGAAGGTGGCTTCTTCAGCCGTCTCATCAAAAAACTGTTCGGCTCCGCACCTGCTGTGCAGGAAGAAACTGAACAGAAAGAGAAAAAACAAACTAACGACAACAACCGCCGCAGCGGGAATGATCGTAACAAACAGCGCCGTAACCGCCGTGACCGTAATGATCGCAACGGCGAGCGTACCGAGCGTGCTGACCGTCCTGAGCGCAGTGAACGCAGTGACAACGAATCGCGCAACAAACGCGATCGCGATACTGTGAATGAGCCGCGTAAAGGCCGTAATCAGAATACACCGAACGAAGATCTGACACCGGAAGAACTGGCCGCCCGCGAAGCACAGCAGCAGTTACGCCGTGAACAGCGTGCAGAGCGTCAGCGCCGCCGTCAGGACGAAAAACGTGTCCAGCAGGATGCGAAAAAACTGCGCGCCCAGCAGGAAGATCAGGATGCACTGAACAATGACGGCAATACGGAAGATGATGATGCACCGACACCGGTTCGTCAGCGCCGTACCCGCCGTCAGCTGAACGGTTCTGTCCGTATCACTGATGGTGAAACACAGACTAAACCGGCTGTTGCAGCACCGGTTCCGGTTATTATCGATAATGCACCAGTGGCAGTTGCTGCGGATACCGACGTACCGGCAGCGGCTGAAAACAATGGTGATGAGGCACACAGTGATAACATCCTGCCGCGCCGCTCCCGCCGTTCACCGCGTCATCTGCGTGTGAGTGGTCAGCGCCGCCGCCGTTACCGTGAAGACCGTCAGCTGACGCAGTCTCCGGTTCCGCTGGAAATGGCTGTGTTCTCCCCTGAACTGGCTTCCGGTAAAGTGTGGATCCAGTATCCGGTTGTGGCACCTGCTGCACAGGCAGAACAGGAAATCGCAGCTGAGACACCGGAAATCACCGAAACAACAGCTGTGATTACCGAAACCGCCGTTGTTGCTCAGGTGATGGCTGAAACTACAGAAACCACCGTTGTGGCAGAACAGTTCTCTCTGACTGTCGCATCTGAGGCTCCTCAGGTCACTGCTCCGGAAGAAACACCGGTTGCGGATACTGCTACTGAATCTGTACCGGCAGAAGAGCCTGTACAGGAAACCGCTGACATTATCGCTGATGAGCCTGTTGTGACTGACGTGATTGTTACTGAGCCTGTTGCTGTCACAGAACCTGTTGCACCGGTTGTTGTTGCAGAACCGGAAGTTATTGCAGAGCCTGAGCCGGTTGTTGTGGCTGAACCTGTTACCGCACCGGTTGCGGCTCCGGTTACTGAAACAACTGTCGTTGCTGCCGGCCGTCATGCTTATTCACCGATGACCAAAGCCCCTGCTCCGGCAACCACCGGCGAAGCCTTTGTTATCACCGAATACCAGCGTGAAGCCCGTGAAACCTATGCGCTGCACGGTGCAGGCGGTCATGCGGCCACCAACCATGCTGCATCAGAGCCGTCAAAAACTCTGCTCTGATAATCCGCACTGAACTGAAAATGGCTCCCCCGGGAGCCATTTTTTTATCTTTTGTCATAAAAAAAACCGCGAATATTCAATTCACGGTTTCTGCTGTTCAGTCTGTGCGATTACTTAATATCTTTGATATCGCCCATCGCGTTGAGTTCTCTGGAGATTTCGCGGCGCTCTTTTGACAGATCCGCATTCTTGATGATGTACTCATCCACACGATCTTCATAGTCACTGCGCATATTGGCAATGATAGCCTGGATATCTTCAATGGACATGCCCGGCTTGATGTATTCACTCAGGTTATCAAGCAGAAGTACACGTTTCTGGTTATCACGAATTTTCTTTTCGTTGTCAGTTATTTCACGCAGTATTTTGTTTTTACGGCGAAACATACGAACGAACTCCAGGACATTGTGAAAGGAAGGCTTGGTTGTGTTGTCCATTATTCTACCCTTAGTCATATCTGAAATGTGATTCATTAAACAATACAGGTTAACCATGACCGCCGACAAGCAATTCCGCCGGTTTTCTGCGGTTTTCTTCAGTGTAGCGTATTTCTGAGCGGAATTGTTTCAGCAGATGTAAATTCCGCACAAAATCCCGTTATTTTATGCTGAAACCCGGCTATCCCGTTCTCCGGAACATTCACCGGCGAAATTGGTATTTTTTCCCCGATTTGCTACCCTGTAGCCCATCATTTATCAGAAAACGGGCCATACGGTGTCTTCAGCACAATTTTTCTTTCACGATTACGAAACCTTCGGGCAGGATCCTGCCGGTGACCGCCCGGCGCAGTTTGCCGGTGTCCGCACAGACAGTGAATTCAATATTATCGCCGACCCGGTAATCGCCTACTGCGCCCCGGCGGATGATTATCTGCCGCAGCCCGCTGCGGTGATGATAACCGGTATCACGCCGCAGGAAGCCCTGCAGAAAGGGGTTAATGAAGCGCAGTTTGCTAAGCTGATTCATGACACCTTTACACAGCCGGACACCTGTATTCTCGGCTATAACAGCATTCGTTTTGATGATGAAGTCACCCGTAATATTTTCTACCGGAATTTTTACGACCCGTATGCCTACAGCTGGATGAACCGCAATTCCCGCTGGGATCTGATCGATATCACCCGCGCCTGCTATGCGCTGCGTCCGGACGGTACAAACTGGCCGGAGAATGACGAAGGACTGCCGAGCTTTAAGCTGGAACACCTGACTGCCGCCAACGGTATCGCTCATGAAAATGCCCACGATGCGATGGCGGATGTGTATGCCACCATTGCCATGGCAAAACAGCTGCGTGGTGCACAGCCGCGTCTGTTCGATTATTTTTTCACTCTGCGCGATAAACGCAAACTCGCGGCACTGATTGATATTCCGTCCATGAAACCGCTGGTGCATATCTCCGGAATGTTCGGGGCTGTCCGTGCCAATACCAGCCTGGTGGCCCCGCTGGCATGGCATCCGGATAACCGCAATGCCGTGATTATGTGTGATCTCGCCGGTGACCTGACCCCGCTGCTGACGCTGGATGCGGATACGCTGCGCGAACACCTGTACACCCGCCGTGATGAACTGCCGGAAGACGCGTCCCCGGTACCGCTCAAACTGGTGCATATCAATAAGTGCCCGATCCTGGCACCGGAAAATACCCTGCGCCCGCAGGATGCACAGCGTATCGGGCTGGATAAAGACCTGTGTGCCCGTAATGCAGAGTTGCTGCATCAGCATCCGGAGATCCGCGAAAAAGTCGTGGCAGTGTTCGCACAACCACGTGAGTTTCCGCCGCAGAATGATGTGGATCGCATGATTTATCAGGGCTTTTTCAGTGATTCGGATAAAGCGGCCATGACGATTATCCGCGAAACGGATCCAAAGAATCTGCCGGCACTGGCGCTGAGTTACCAGGATGCCCGTCTGCCGGAGTTACTGTTCCGCTACCGCGCCCGGAATTTCCCCGGCACACTGGATGAGCATGAGCAGCAGCGCTGGCTTGCCCATCGCCGTGAGGTCTTTAATCAGGATAATTTAACCCGTTATTTTGAGCAGATTGGTGAAATGATGCAGGAATATCAGCATGATGCAAACAAGACAGAATTACTGAAGAAGCTGGTGCAGTACGCGCAGCACCTGGCGCAGTAATCAGAACAGACTGCCGGGAGGGAGACTCCCGGCAGTGAAATCATCCCGCTTTATTGGCGGTATAGAATACCCGGCACAGGGATTCCCTGTACTTCGGACAAACAGAGACCAGCCGCGTGCGGCTCTCTGTATCCCGCCCCAGTTCTTTCAGCACCCCTTTGGTGATCAGTGAATCCGCACTGCTGTGCTTAATGCCGATACTGACATTTTCACCACGGGCATTCAGGATATACACAATCAGCGCCCGCTCATCCGTGCTGAGGTTATGCAGCACCTCTGCTTTATGGCACTTGACCGGAACCGCTTTGCCGAAGGCATTCTTGAGTCTTTTAAACATAATCATCAGTAAACAGGGAGAAAAGCTGATTATAGTGAATTTAATCCCTTATTAACATTACTGATTATACTTTCCGCAGCCACATCCTTCGTGCCCTTCCCCCCAATATTTTAATTTACTGGTTTTGCCCAGTCCCGGGTTCAGGGTGTTGGTCGGATCGGTGGCTTTATAGAAGGCTTTCAGCTGAGGTTTCGCTTTATACAGATGGCCGACATTATGCTCTGCCGGATATTCCGCCCCGCGCGTGTTCAGGATTTCCAGCATTTCCTCTTTCAGCGCATGCGGATCCACGCCTTTCTTCACAATATAGTCCTGATGGAAAACGTGGCATAAAAAATGTCCGTAGTAGAGTTTATGCACCAGTTTGCTCTCAATTTCCGGCGGCAAAACTTCCAGCCACGCCTGGTCATTACGGCGCAGTGCAATATCCAGTGCGAGGATATCTTCCACTTTGCTGCTGTTTACCGCGTGATAGCGGATGGCGGCACCGGCGGCCACAAAGCGGTGCAGGAAAGCATCCGCCCCCTCTTTGGCATCACACTCAAAGAAAGCACCCTCTGCATTGTCAAAGAAAGTGCTCAGCCAGTTACGGGCTTCATCAATCCCCTCTCCGGCCATTTTCAGCATCAGGTGATGCTCATATTTATCGCGGTACTCTTCCATCCGGCGCGGCAGATGGTTCGGCCACAGATGACTGAATAACTGCATTGTGCGGTCAATCAGATTTTTCGGCAGCAGCGGGATTTTATTGAAAACAGCATCCATCCGCCCTTTGATTGTGAACAGCTTCGGCATTTTTTCAGTGCCGAGTTTATCAATCATCAGGAAGCTGTCTTTGCCGTAGACTTTTGCGATGTCATAACATTCGCGGTGCATATATTCACCGGCCACCGGCAGATGCTCAAACTCCGCGAGAATATGACGGCGGATATCTTCCAGCACAGAAGGCGTATTGGTGCCGATATAGAAAACTTTACTCTCTCCCTGAGACGGGAAGGTATCAAGGCGCACTGCAAACACCACCAGCTTACCGGCACAGCCGGAGGCTTCAAACAGGCGGCGTTCGTCGGCGTTGAAACGGGATGGGGTGTCCGCATCCACATCACGGATACGCTGATGATAATCATGGTCAGAGGCCGGTTTATCCGTGTCCTCAATATCCGCATCCTGATACTGCCGGTATTCCAGACAATTCAGAATTTCTTCCGGCGTGGATCCTAAATCAATCCCCAGATGGTTAACCAGTTCTGCGCTGCCGTCCGCATTAACGCGGCCGTACAGCGCCAGTTCGGTATAAGCGGGACCGCGCTGCACCAGTGAACCACCGGAGTTATTACAAATCCCGCCGACCACGGAAGCCCCGATACAGGAAGAACCGATCACTGAATGCGGCTCACGACCCAGCGGTTTCAGGACTTTTTCCAGGTGCCACAGGGTGCTGCCCGGCAGTGCCACTACCTGCTGCTGTTTTGTCAGTACCTGAATTTTATCCAGGCGCAGTGTGCTGATAATAATAATTTCGCGGTCATAATCATCCCCGCTCGGGGTGGAGCCTTCGGTCAGACCGGTATTGGCCGCCTGCATGATCACAATTCTGTCAGCTTCAACAGCGGCTTTAAACACCTGCCACAGTTCATACAGCGTGCCCGGGAACACCACCGCCAGCGCGCTGCCTTCTCCGGAACGGAAGCCTTTGCGGTATCGCTCCGTCTTACGCGGCTCTGTTAAAATGTGTTTGTGACTGACAATATCTGTCAGTGCCTGAATAAGACGTGCGCCGTCAGGTTGTTGATTGTTGATCATACTTTACCCCGATTCAGATTACTTATTGTTCATTAAGTAATTATGCCTCTTATCTTATTTATAATACAAATACTATTTTTAACAAATTTAACAGATTAACCACGAATCCGGCTTATCTGAACAGGTTGATCAGCAGCGTCACCATCATAATCCCGACTGTCAGGATCAGGATTTTACGGACAATTTCTCCGTTGGTGCGGATAGCATGCTGGCTGCCGAGGTGATTCCCGAGCAGACTGGCGGCGATCATCGGGATACTGAGCAGGAACGCGATATGCCCGGCCATAATAAAGGCGACCAGTCCGCCGGCATTTGATGCCAGGTTAAAGATTTTCGAGGTCGCGGAGGATTTCAGTAAATCGAGGTTATTGATCAGAAACAGACAGATAATAAAGATACTGCCGGTACCCGGCCCGAAAAAGCCGTCATAGAAACCGACAATAAAGCAGGTGAAAAAGACCAGCCATACAGATTTGCGCACGGCGCTGCCCTGTTGTGCACCACCGAGTTTTCCTTTAAAAAAGGCCGCCAGCAGGCCGATCGGCAGCATACAGATAATAATATAGGTAATCGTTTCAGACGGCAGATATATAATCGCTTTCGCGCCCACCCAGGCCCCGAAGAACGATGAAATAATCCCGGCCGGAATTATCTGCCAGTAAACCGATTTGTTTTTAATGAAATTAGAAATGGCCGCCAGCGTACCGACAGAGCTCACCAGTTTTTCCTGTCCCAGCGCCATATGCGGCGGCAGACCGGTCAGCATAAAGGCCGGGATCAGAATCAGCCCTGCACCGCCGGCAATGGAATCAATATATCCGGCCACAAAAGAGGCGATGACCAGCAGTGCCAGTCCCGCATAAAAATAGTCTGCCATCAGACTGTGCTCAATATACATCTGCATCCCTTAATTATTATCATTTTCTATACTTTCAGAGGGTTACTATACGCGATTACACATAAAAAAACGGCGCACAGCATCAAACTGTGCGCCGTTTTCACGACATAACTGCTTAAAGACTTACTGTTCCGGCATCTGCGGCATCGGACGGCGGAAACGGCGGGTCAGCCATAACATATAGATCAGACCCAGTGCACCCCAGCTCAGACCCAGTTCCATCGATTTCGCATCGAGGTTGAACCAGAGCACGGTCACTGTCGCGGCACCGATAATCGGCAGCAGCAGATAGTTGATCTGGTCGCCCAGCGTCTTGTTACGGCGCTCGCGGATGTAGAACTGTGAAATCACAGACAGGTTAACGAAAGTGAACGCCACCAGTGCCCCGAAGTTAATCAGCGCGGTTGCGGTAACCAGATCAAACCAGACTGCACTCAGCGCCAGCACACCCACCAGCAGCACGTTCAGTGCCGGGGTACGCCATTTCGGATGCACGTAGCCGAAGAATTTCTCCGGGAACACGCCGTCACGGCCCATCACATACATCAGACGGGATACCCCTGCCTGTGCCGCCATACCGGAAGCCAGTACGGTCACGCAGGAGAACACCAGAATGATGGACTGGAAGAAGGCACCGGCCACCATGTACATAATTTCAGGCTGTGACTCTTCCGGATTGTTGAAACGGGATACATCCGGGAAATAGAGCTGCAGGAAATAAGACACCGCGATAAAGATCAGACCACCAATCAGTGCGGTCAGGAAAATCGCTTTCGGGATCACTTTCCCGGCATTCGGTGTTTCTTCTGACAGTGAGCTGATACCGTCAAATCCTAAGAAGGAGAAGCACAGTATGGTCGCCCCGCTTATCATCGGGATCAGTTCCGCATCAATGGAAGCAAACGGACGGAAGGAGAGCAGCGTACCCGCCCCTTCACCCGCAGACACACCACGGACCAGCAGACCGACAAACACAATCATCACAGCAACCTGTACCAGTACAATCCCGGTATTGAGGTTTGCCACAACATTGATGCCGCGCAGGTTAAATAATGTCATCAGGAAAACCAGACCCGCGACGAAAATCCATGGCGGACAGTCAGGGAAGATTGCCTGAAGATAAATTTTTGCCAGCAGAATGTTGATCATCGGCATGAACAGGTAGTCCAGCAGCGATGACCAGCCAACCATAAAGCCGATATGCGGACTCATGGATTTCTGGGCATAAGTATACGCCGAGCCTGCGGACGGGAACCGTTTAACCAGTTTGCCGTAACTCAGCGCAGTAAAAAGAATGGCTGTCAGTGCGATAGCATAAGAGGTCGCAACATGACCGCTGGTAATTTCGGACACAATCCCGAACGTATCAAAGATAGTCATCGGCTGCAGGTACGCAAGCCCCATCATGACAACCTGAACGAGGGTAAGTGTTTTTGCGAGTTGTACGCGGTTATTGGCAGCTGTACGATTCAGGCCAATATCGAGGGTAGTATTATGCGACATGAGCGAATCCCCCCGTAACACCGACAATCATACTGATACTACTATCAGATGGCGTGTTACCGGGAAGACTTCGCATCTGCCTGTAGGCAGTGAAGTAAGAAGGGGTTTGGAGTGCTGAGCAGGAGCGCCGTGCTCCGTAGTCGTCGTTGCAGCAGCCAGCGCCGATTGGCACAGGTGCAAAAGTGAAAAATTGCGCCATTTATCGCATCCTCATACCGGTGTTTATCGTCCGGTGTAATTCAGTAAACAGTTATCCGGCCTATCGGCCCCTTTTTTTGTCGGTGACAATATTTTAGTGCAAAAAAAAAACCGATGCGTATAAATGCATCAGTTATTTTTTTGGATGGCGCATTCTGCACCCCTCAGTCATAAATTTCAAGCTTTGTTCGCCCTGATCCGGTAATTTTTTTACATACTGCTTTACCGGCAGAATTTCTGTGATGAAACTTTGAATATTTATAGCTGAAACGTTAAAAAATCCGGCTGTTCGTGTGTTTTCCAGTCACTCTGCCTGCCATAAAAAAACACGACGCCCTGAAAAGGACGCCGTGTTTCGGCACATAATAATGAATGATGGTTACATCAGAAGTTATAATTCAGACCGATATTGTAACGACGGCCGTCAAGTGTGGCACCGTAGTTTTCATTATTGATACGGCGATCCAGCACGTTATACACACCCGCCACAAAGTTCAGGTCTTTATTCAGCTGATAGCTGCCGCCGACATCCACCGTGGCATAAGAACCGGTTCCTGTAGCCATACTGGTGCGGGACAGATAATCGGAGGTTTTGCCGCGGAAGTTAATCCGGCTCCAGGTTTTGATATCCTGCGTGGTATCCCAGTTCAGCGTGGCGTTAGCCATATGTTTCGGCATCTTATTCAGCGCTTTGCCTTTGAAAGCACCACTCTTCTGCTCGGAATCGGTGAAGGTATAGTTCGCTGTCAGATCCACAGACTCGACAATCTGCCAGTTCATAATCGCTTCCACACCGCGCATATTGGCTTTATCGACGTTGATACGGTCACTGATGAAATCGTAGGTTTTGTTATCCGGATCTTTTTCCGTACAGATAGTATCGGTTCCTGTACCACAACGGCGGATTTCGGTGATCTTATCTTTAAAGTCAGTGTTAAAGACAGTCAGGCTCATATTGAGATTATCCTGATTATTCCACAGCACACTGATCTCTTCGGTGACACTTTTCTCCGGTTTCAGATCCGGGTTACCGAAAATAACACCGTTCAGACTGCCGCCGCCGGTCACCTGACCCCATGAAGCCGTTGCCTGGCGCAGATCAGGTGAACGGTAACCGGTGGACACGCCACCTTTCACTGTCCAGCTCTCATCCAGATGCCACACACCGTAAACACGCGGCGTCCAGTGCGTACCGAAGTTTTCATCCTTATCCATACGCAGACCGCCGGTCAGGGTGAAATCATTGGTCAGCGCCCAGTCATCCTCTGCAAACAGCGCCCAGCTGTAGCGGTCAAGTTTATTGCCGGCTAATTTATTGCCCTGATCTTTCAGCTCTTCGAAACGGTACTGACCGCCGAGGCTCAACATATGGTCGCCGAGCGGCATAACAGTCTGGTTACGGGCGATAGTGTCGTAATACTCCATATTACGGCCCGGGTTTTTGGTTTCATTACGCTGAACATAGCTGTTCATGCTGCCCCAGTCATAGTTACCGTCATGAGTAATCGCATACTGCGACATCTCATACTTGCTGAAGCTGCTCTCTTTGCTGCGCGCAGAGGCACTTTTCCCGAGACGGGAATCGCGGTGCTGATTATCTTTTTTGAAATCAAAATCGATGCTGTTCTGCTCATCCGGCGTTAATGTCAGTGTACCGCCGCCGCTGGTCATGATCTGACGGTTAAAGCCGTTCGCGAAATTATCTTCACCGCGATGGGAATACTGGCCATTCACTTTCATACTCAGCAGGTTATCCACCAGCGGACCGGCGGCAAAGAAGCTGCCCTGCCCGGTGTTACCGCTGTCTTTGCGTTCGGTAATGGTTGCATCTGTCCGGACGCTCGCATGCCACTCACCCTGCGCTTTCCGCGTGATAATATTGATAACCCCACCCATGGCATCCGAACCATACAGTGAAGACATCGGTCCGCGCACCACTTCAATGCGATCAATCGCAGTCAGCGGCGGCAACCATCCCTGTTCAATTCCGGAGTTATCACTATTAGGGCGCGTTTCGCGGCTGGCAACCCGTTTCCCGTCCACGAGGATCATGGTGTACTTCGGATCCATCCCGCGGATACTGATATCTGACGAG
Organism: Morganella sp. EGD-HP17; assembly: GCF_000512315.2. Classification (NCBI taxonomy): domain Bacteria; kingdom Pseudomonadati; phylum Pseudomonadota; class Gammaproteobacteria; order Enterobacterales; family Morganellaceae; genus Morganella; species Morganella sp. EGD-HP17. Next base: position 95,801 of record NZ_AZRH01000014.1, on the reverse strand, counting down.
CTGCCGCCGCCGGTGACCACAACACCCGGCACATCTTTCAGGGCATCAGTCACATCGCGGTAGGCTTTATCTTCCAGTTGTTCGCGTGAAACAACGGAAATAGTCGCCGCAGCATCCTCAATTTTCTGCTGGAAGCCGGATGCGGTGGTAACCACAATCACGTCTTCTTTATTTGCAGCCTGAGCAGCCATCACCTGAGCGGCGAGTGCTGCCATAACACATACCGCCACTTTTCTTTTTGAAAAAATAACCATTCTTTTGATTCTCCAAGAGATAATATATTTATGGACAATCGACATTCGCTCTGAGGGATTTATATCCCTTTTTTTAAATAATAATGACCCTGCCATTGCAGGCATTCGTCATTATTTTATTATTACCTTTTATAAGGTTATTTGTTTTTATAAAAATAAATTATACAGAAAACAATGTATTATCAGCGCATAAAAACATATGCGGCATGCAGATAATCACCCTCTGCGGAAATATATTCCGCAGAGAATAAAAAAGAATATGTAATATAAACCGGTTTTATTATGCCAGCACCGCAACCGCGCGCGGCACCAGGCCATCAATAACAACATGCGGCACAGACTGCGAGCAGTGCTCAATACGGCCGCGCACACCATAAACGGTTGCCAGGCTGTCCGGCGTAATAACCGCTTCCGGATCCCCTTCCGCAATTAAATTCCCGTCTTTCAGCATTAATATATGATCACCGTGACGCAGTGCGATATTAATATCATGCACAACCACCACCGTAATAATATTCCGGCGCTGAGTTTCACGGCGTACCAAATCCATTACGTGATACTGATAATTTAAATCCAGCGCACTTAACGGCTCATCCAGTAATAACAGTGTCGGCTGACGGATTAATGATTGCGCCAGCCCGACTAATTGTTTCTGACCGCCGGATAACTGATCCAGATAATGCAGCGCCAGATGTTCAATGCCTAATTGTGACAGCAGAGACATCACTTCCTGCTCACTGTCGCGGTCAGAAATACCGCCTGAAGCCCGCTGTGCAACAATCACGGATTCCAGCACATGCAGGTGCACCCCGGCAGGTAGTGTCTGCGGCAGATAAACCACCTGCTTCGCGCGTTCGGCAAAATTCATCCGCGTCAGATCATGACCATCGAGCAGTAACTGCCCCTCCGCCTTGTTCAGACCGGCCAGGGAGCGCAGCAGGGTCGATTTCCCGCTGCCGTTCGGCCCGAGCAGCACGGTGATTTTACCGCGCGGCAGAGGCTCAACATTCAGGTCTTCAATGATTTTCCGTTTCGGATAACCGGCATTGAAGTGTTTAATCTGTAACCCGCTCTGAGCAGACATTGCATTCAAATCCATCTTACATGCTCCCTTTATGACGCAGGATCATGCTCAGGAAGAACGGCACACCTACCAGTGATGTCACAATACCGACCGGAATAATCACGCCCGGAATCAGGTTTTTCGAGGCAATGGATGCCATCGACAATACCAGCGCCCCGATTAATGCACTCGCCGGCAGATAGAAACGGTGATCCTCACCGAACATCATGCGGGCAATGTGCGGCGCGACCAGGCCGATAAACGCAATCGGGCCGACAAAAGCCACCGCCAGCGCGGTCAGAATACTGATGCGCAGCAACGTACCGAGACGCAGACGGCGCACGTTAATACCAAAACTGACAGCGCGATCTTCGCCGAGGCGCAGTGCGGTCAGCTTCCACGAGTTACTCATGGAAATCGGCAGCAGAATGGCAAAGGCCAGCGTCATCACACCCAGTTTCACCCAGGTGGCGCGCGCCAGGCTGCCCATCGTCCAGAAAACCAGCCCCTGTAAGGTGTCTTCCGTGGCGATAAACTGCATCATTGATACCAGTGCGTTAAAGGTAAAGACCATTGCGATACCGAATAACACCACACCGGAGGTTGCCACTCGTGTCCAGCGGGTGATGCCGTCAAGCATCAGCGCGGAAAACAGGGCAAAAATAAAGGCGTTCGCGGAAACAAACCACTGATCCGGTACGCCCGGAATACCAATTCCGAGGACTATCGCCAGCGCCGCACCAAACGATGCGGCGTTGGAGACGCCGAGGGTAAACGGACTCGCCAGCGGGTTATTGAGGATGGTCTGCATCTCTGCCCCGGCAAGACCGAGAGACATGCCGACCACCACGGCCATCAGGGCATACGGCAGACGTATTTCCCAGACAATCACACGGGTGCCCGCGGATACACTTTCCGGCGACACCAGGGTCTGCCAGAGTGCATCAAGGGTCAGCCCGGACGGCCCCATGGTGAAATCGAGCACCACGGTACAGAGTATTACCGCAACCACCGCAAACATCCACATCAGCCGCCTGCGCAGTACACGCCGGTAATGTGATTTCACATCACAGCTTAATTCACTGCCTGCCTGTTCCGGCTTCGTCTGTAGCATTGCTTCTGTGGTAATACTCATTATTCAAATACCTGCTGACTACTTAAAATTATTTACCGCTGACCCAGTATGTGCCGGTTGGTTCGACAGCCAGGAACTGACTGTACATTTCATCCATGGTTTTCTTCGGATCCAGATCTTTAAACTGCTCCGGATAGAACCACTTGGCAAAGGCCTGCGCGGCAATCACGTTATAAGGTGAGTTATAATAGTTGTGCCAGATAGCATAGTCACGCCCTTCTTTCACTGCGGTCAGGGTATTAATGCCCTTACGCTCAGTAATGGCTTTCAGGCTGGCTTTGGCATCCGCTTCTGTTGCCTGCGCACCCAGCTGAACACCCGCATCGGTGCTGCCCGGGGCTTTCGCGCCGCTGACCAGATAAATATCCGGATCCGCCGCAATCACTTTCTCCAGGTTCATGGTACCCAGTGGTGTCGGCAGAACGTCTTTGGCGATGTTTTTACCGCCCGCCAGATCGATAAAGTTACCGAGGTTACCGTTACCGGCAGTACCGCAGCAGTCAGGGAAAGACCCGGCGCGCAGATCGATAAACACGGTCGGTTTTTTATCTTCCGGGATTTTGTCTGTCACGTCAGTGACTAACTTCATCTGCTTCTGATAGAAATCTTCAAAGGCTTTGGCTTTTTCTTCGCGGTGCAGCACTTTACCCAGCACACGCATACCCGGCAGAGTGTTTTTCAGCGGTTCGTTGCGGAAATCCACAAAGACAACCGGGATACCGGCTTTTTCCAGCTGACCGACCAGCTCGCTGTTTTTACCCGGTCCGTGACCGGCCAGGCCGAAAATAGCCACATCCGGATTGAGGGTTAATACTTTTTCTGCACTGACGCTGTCCTCTGTCGTGTTACCGATCAGCGGGATCTTGTCGATTTCCGGGAATTTAGCTTTGTAGACAGCATAAGACTGCGGGTCGAGTTTGCGGAAGTCACCCTGCCAGCCGGCAATACGTGCCAGTGGTTTGTCCCCTTCCAGCAATGCCACCGCGTGGATCATACGCCCTTCCCCTAACAGGATGCGCTCCACTTTTTCCGGTACTTCCACCGTACGCCCTGCGGCATCAACCACTGTTTCCGCCCATGCTGCGCTGCTCATCAGAACAGCCCCTGCTGCCAGGCTCATGGTCAGCCCTTTTGCTACAGATACTAATTTCACGTTACCGACTCCTGTTATCTGTCAGAAATTGGCGTTAACAATAAAGCAAATAAGAACCCTTATCAATACGGAATAATTATCTTCCTCATTACAATATTCGTTATCATCAGGTGATAGCGATATATCGAAAGATAATCTGTAAGTGATATTCATTATTAACAGATAAAACGACTGACTTAACGGATAAACACAGTTTCAACCCGTGGATATCCCCGCGAAGCCTGTAACGACAAACATAAAAAAAACCTGACCAGGATCGTCAGGTTTTTTATCAATTTACGTGATATGTCACAAAATCGGGTCACACAGCCTTATTTATGGCTGGCCGGAAAGTCCATTTCGCTGTAGCGGACAAACTTAGTACGCTTAACAATTTTATAACCAAACCAGATGGCGAAGAACAGCGGCAGACCGATATAGGTCGCGACCACACCCACCCAGTCAATCTGATCCTGCAGGAAGGCTTCGAAGTTCTGACCGAGGGTGATGGTCAGACACAGAATAAAGGCGAAGATCGGGCCGACCGGGAAGAAACCGGAGCGGTACGGCAGATCGTTCAGGTCATAGCCCTGCTTAATATAGCCTCTGCGGAAACGGTAGTGGCTGATGGCAATCCCCAGCCAGGCGATAAAGCCGGTCATCCCCGAGGCATTCAGCAGCCACAGATACACGGACTGGTTACCGAACATCGATGTCAGGAAGCAGAGCGCAGCAATCACCGTCGTGGCAATCAGCGCGTTACGCGGCACACCGCCTTTGGACAGTTTGGCAAACAGTTTCGGTGCTTTGCCGGATTTTGCCAGGGTGTACAGCATACGGGTGGAGGCATACATCCCGGAGTTACCCGCAGACAGTACCGCTGTCAGGATAACCGCGTTCATCACTGCTGCCGCAGAGAGCAGACCGGCGCGTTCAAAGACCAGGGTGAACGGACTGACGCTGATATCGGTTTCATCATTACGCAGCAGGTTCGGGTCGGTGTACGGGATAATCAGGCTGATCACCAGAATCGCCAGCACATAGAACAGCAGGATACGCCAGAACACTTTACGCACCGCTTTCGGAATATTTTTGGCCGGATCTTTGGATTCACCGGCAGCGATACCGATAAGTTCAGTGCCCTGGAAGGAGAAGCCGACAATCATCGCCACCCCGATCATCGCGGCAAACCCGCCCTTGAACGGTGCCTCGCCGACAGTCCAGTTATGCCAGCCAGCACCTTCCCCGCCTTTCATAATGCCGGTGATCATCATCACGCCGACAACAATAAACAGGATAACGGTACTGACCTTAATTAAGGAGAACCAGTATTCCGCCTCACCGAATCCTTTTACAGAGATAAAGTTAAGCAGGAACATGATGGCGAGGAACGCCGCACTCCAGACCCAGCCCGGAATCTGATCTGCCGGGAACCAGTAGGTCATCACCAGCTGTGCTGCCACCAGGTCAACCGCGATAGTCACCGCCCAGTTGTACCAGTAGTTCCAGCCCAGTGCGAAACCGAAGCCTTCATCCACATATTTGGCGCCGTAAGTGGCAAATGAACCCGATACCGGCATATAGGCCGCGAGTTCACCGAGGCTGGTCATCAGGAAGTAGACCATCAGGCCGATAATGGCATAGGTTAACAGCGCCCCGCCGGGACCGGCCTGGGCAACAGTGGCACCGGAAGCGACAAACAGCCCCGTACCGATAGATCCGCCGATGGCGATCATCGCCAGATGGCGCGCCTTTAATTCACGGCGCAGTGTCTGCGGTTGTTCACCCGCGATTTGATTTGCTTGCTGAGACATTACAATCCTGTTTCATGTAGTTATTTTCATCCACTGAGCGTGATTGTAGCGAAATCCCGGGACTGTACCCAGCAAATATGCGGCATTATAAGATACCTGCATAATCGCTGCGGAATTATAAGCACCCGGCTTATAATTTGCCTCAGCTGCCCGCCGGAAACCGGCGGCAGAAGAAACAGATGCCGCGTCAGCGGCAATAGGTCAGGAAGGTATTGAGGGCGTTGGAGATATGTTTCTGACGGTGATAAATCCGGAAAAGTGTGCGGTTGAGGGTAAGCCCGGCAATCTTCACCTCTGACAACAGCCCGTTACTCAGCTGTTCGGCAATCACCCGCCGCGACAGACAACTGACCCCGCGCCCGAAGCGTACCGCGTGTTTGACGGCCTCGGAATTCCCCAGCTCCATTTCCACGCGGAAACCCGGCAGACGGTTAAAGAGGATCTGATCCAGCACTTCCCGCGTACCCGAACCGCGTTCACGCAGAACCCAGGCCACATTTTTCAGATCATCAGGAGTCACATTGCTTTTCTGACTGAGCGGATTATCCGGGCTGCAGAAAATCACCAGCTCATCTTCCAGCCACGGCTCGGTAATCAGTTCCGGGGAATGGCAGACCCCTTCGATAAGCCCCATATCCGCGCGGAACTCCAGCACGGCTTTAATCACTTCCTCAGTATTAGCGATAAATAATTCAACCGGTGTATTTTCATGCACTGCACGGTATGCCCCCAGCATTTCCGGCAGCATATAGTTGCCGATGGTGGTACTGGCCGCAAAACGCAATGCCCCCGCATCGGTTTTAAACAGCTGTTCAATTTCACCGGCCTGCTCGAGCAGGGCAATGGCTTTCGGATACAGCAGCCGTCCGTGTTCATTGGTCACCAGCCGTTTACCGACCCGGTCAAACAGCTGAACATTCAGCTGATTTTCCAGATCCGTCAGAGAGGCACTCACGGCGGACTGTGAAAGCGCCAGCTGCTGGGAAGCTTGTGTCGTCGAACCGGACTTCTGAACTTCTGTAAAGACTTCGAGCTGTCTCAGTGTGATGCGCATGGCAAAGCGCTCCCTTATTTTATCCCGATTATTATCATCATATTAACATTATACTTATAATTTAACATTGCCATTACCGCTAACCTGATTTTTAGGTTGATTATAGAATTATTATGAATTTTAAAAATATTACGCTTTCCGCTATGCTTTGCACATCGTTATTCCTTTTTGTGAGTTACTTATGTCTGAAAGTCATATCAAAACCGAAAAAGCCCGCTGCACAGCAAAACCGATGTGGCTGAGACTACTTCCGGGCTTTATCCTGGCGGGGGTTCTGACCACCGCCGCTATGCTGCTCGGGGAAATGCCCTGGTTTATCAACCTCGGGCTGGGCGCACTGACACTGGCTATTCTGCTGGGGATTATTGCCGGTAATACCGTTTACCCGCATATCAAGCCACAGTGCGAAGCCGGGGTGGGGTTTGCCAAACACTATTTTTTACGGGCGGGGATCATCCTGTACGGCTTCCGTCTGACATTTCAGCAGATTGCCGATGTCGGGATCAGCGGCGTGATTATTGATGCCGTGATGCTGACCAGCACCTTCCTGATCGCCATGTATATCGGCCGTAAATGGTTCGGGCTGGACAGAGAAACCGTCATTCTGATTGGTGCCGGTAGCAGTATCTGTGGTGCGGCAGCGGTGATGGCCACCGAGCCGGTGGTTAAAGCCCCGGCAAGTAAAGTGGCGGTTGCGGTCTCTACCGTGGTGATTTTCGGCACCATCGGTATCTTCCTGTACCCGTGGCTGTTCCATCTCAATGCCGCGCTGGGCTGGCTGCCGTTCACCGACATGAGTTTCGGGGTGTATGCCGGGTCTTCCGTGCATGAAGTGGCTCAGGTGGTGGCGATTGGTCACACCATCAGCCCGGATGCGGAAAACAGCGCCGTGATCAGTAAAATGATCCGCGTGATGATGCTGGCGCCGTTCCTTCTGATCCTGTCTCAGTATCTGAGCCGTCAGAAAAGCAGTACCAGGGGCGCGGCGAAGGAAAAATCCAAAATCACTATCCCGTGGTTTGCCGTCTTCTTTATTCTGGTGGCCGGATTTAACTCCTTCCATCTGATCCCGGAAATTATTGTCCGCCAGATTATTGTGCTCGATACCATTCTGCTGGCGATGGCAATGGTGGCACTCGGCCTGACCACTCACGTCAGTGCTATCCGCCAGGCCGGTATCAAGCCGATGCTGATGGCGCTGGTGCTGTTCGGCTGGCTGATTGGCGGCGGTGCGGCAATTAACCTGCTTATCCCGCTGATCACCGGTTGATCCTGCCCTTCTTTCTGTGATATCCCGGTTGTGCGGCCGGGATATCCTGTCACTGCATTCTCCGGTTCCTTATGCCATAATCGGCACAAAGAAGGAGAAAAACCAATGAAATATGTCGGAGCACACGTCAGCGCCGCCGGTGGTGTTGATCAGGCAGTTATCCGTGCGCATGAACTGGGCGCCACAGCCTTTGCCCTGTTCACCAAAAATCAGCGCCAGTGGAAAGCTGCCCCCCTGCCGGAAAACGTCATCGCGGCCTTTAAGGCCAACTGCAAAAAATACGGCTACGGCCACGGGCAGATCCTGCCCCACGACAGCTATCTGATTAACCTCGGCCATCCGGAAACGGAAGCACTGGAAAAATCCCGCGAGGCATTTCTTGATGAATTGCAGCGCTGCGAACAGCTCGGGATCGACCGTCTGAATTTCCATCCCGGCAGCCACCTCAATAAGATTGAGGAAAAGGCTTGTCTGGCGCGGATCGCGGAATCCATTAATATTGCGCTGGATAAAACCAGCGGTGTGATTGCCGTGATTGAAAATACCGCCGGACAGGGAAGCAACCTCGGGTTCCGCTTTGAGCAGCTGGCCGCCATTATTGAGGGCGTGGAGGATAAATCCCGCGTTGGTGTCTGTATCGATACCTGCCACGCGTTTGCCGCCGGGTATGATCTGCGGACACCGGAAACCTGCAAAGCCACGTTTGCGGATTTTGAAAGCATTGTCGGGTTTGAGTATCTGAAGGGCATGCACCTGAATGATGCAAAAAGTGAGTTCGCCAGCCGCGTTGACCGTCACGATAGTCTCGGTCAGGGTAAAATCGGCAATGCGCCGTTTGAGTTTATTATGAAAGATAAACGGTTCGACGGCATCCCGATGGTACTGGAAACCGTGAATCCGGATATCTGGGCGCAGGAAATTGCCTGGCTGAAATCGCTGGAAAAATAACCCGGGTTATACCACCGGGCTGAGTTTAATTTTTGCCATCATTGCCGCCAGTTCGGCGCGGTCACGGACACCGACACCGGGCTGGCTCACTGCCAGTGCAGACACCGCTGTCGCCATCCGCAGCGTGTGTTCGCTGCTCTGGCTCATCAGCAGGCCGTATACCAGGCCGCCGACCATTGAATCCCCTGCCCCGACGGTGCTCACCACCTCGCAATGCGGCGGCAGTGCACGCCAGGCACCGGAGGCATTCACCCACAGCGCCCCTTCCTGCCCCAGCGAAATCACCACATGGGCAATGCCTTTGTCCCGCAGGGCATGGGCGGCGTTAATCACATCCTTCAGTTCCGGCAGCGGTTTACCCGCCCAGATCTCAAGTTCATGACGGTTGGGCTTCACCAGCCACGGCGTGGCTTTCAGACCGGCCACCAGCGCCTCACGGCTGCTGTCAAAAATAATGCACGGACACAGCTGGCGCAGGCGGCTCATCCAGGTGGTGAACCACGCCGGATCCACACCTTCCGGCAGGCTGCCGCTGACCACCACCATATCGAACTGCCCGAGCCAGGTCAGTGAATCGGCCATAAACTTCTGCCATTCGCTCTCGGTGATACGGAAACCGGAGAAATTCAGATCCGTCACCGAGCCGCTGTTTTCGGTCAGTTTCACGTTGATCCGGGTGCGCCCCGGGATCACATGGAAGCGGTTTGCCAGCCCGTTTTCACTGAAAAAATGCTGAAATTCTTCCTGATTATCTTTCCCCAGAAAGCCGCTGACAGTTACATCCACCCCGAGGTCGCGCAGAACTTTGGCGACATTAATGCCTTTTCCCGCAGGATGTAACCCAACCGTTCTGACACGGTTCACCTCGCCCGGGACAAGGGACGGACACATTCCCACAAGGTCATAGGCCGGATTTAAGGTAATTGTGGCTACTCGACGGGTCATCAGCCGGGTGCTCCCTCTGTTATTTTTGGCTAACGGGTTATAATCATTAGTAATATAATGCAGCATGATACAATAGCTGCTTTTGAATCGTTTCAGTTATAACACAGACAGGCAGATATTCTATGCTCTGAATCATTCATTTTGCAGGAAGATATTGTCAAAAACAGACAGGCTGTCACTCCGGCGCACGGAAGTGTACCATAGCGCCCGCAATCTGATTAAAAAGAAGGAAAAAATAATGTCAGTCGTCGTTGGTACCGGGGTGGTTATTGTCAACAGCAAAGGTGAGGTGCTGCTGGGTAAACGCAGCGGCAAACATGCGCCATACTGGTCCATTTTCGGGGGACATGTTGATCCCGGTGAAACCTTTGAAGCCTGCGCTATCCGTGAAATTCAGGAAGAGATCGGCATTACCCTTACTGATCCGAAGGTTATCGGTCTGTGCAATAACCTGGAAACATACCGGGAGGAAGGCAAGCACACGGTATCAGTCTGCCTGCTGGCACACTATGACAGCGATACGCTGCCGGTGATCCGGGAGCCGGATAAATTTGACGGCATTATCTGGTGCTCTCCGGATAATCTGCCCGAACCGCATTTTGAAGCCAGCCGCAATGCCATTCACCTGTGGCAGACCAATCAGTTTTATCTGACAAAATAATCCGTTACATGCCGCGCCTGAATACCGGGGCGGCAATTGCTCATTTATCATTCAATCACACACAATTACGCGGATTTATCAGTTTATCTGCTTTACAACCTTTTTTTGCCGCCGTATCATCAAGCTAGTACACGGAGCTGAGTAACCGGAGGATTTATTTAATGAGCAGCGACGCAATAACACAAACCAAACGCCCTTCCGTCCTGGGCGGTGCCATGATTATCGCCGGTACCGCTGTCGGTGCAGGCATGTTTTCCATCCCTGTGATGACAGCGGGTGTCTGGTTTACCGGCTCCGTTCTGCTGCTGATTTACACCTGGTTTTGTATGTATACCTCCGGGCTGATGATCCTCGAGGCAAACCTCAATTATCCGTCAGGCTCCAGCTTTCACACCATTACCAAAGATCTGCTGGGTAACGGCTGGTCAGTAATTAACGGGCTCTCCATCGCCTTTGTGCTCTATATTCTGACTTATGCATATATCTCGGCCGGTGGTTCGATGTTACAGGAGAACCTGGCAGCACGCGGACTCAATATCACCCCGGCGATGAGCGGGATTTTCTTTGCTGCCGTGGTGGCCGTGATTGTCTGGATTTCCACCAAAGCCGTTGACCGTCTGTGCACCATTTTAATCGGCGGGATGGTGATTGCATTTGTGATGTCCGCAGGCGGCATGATCACAGAAGTGAAAACCGCGGTATTATTTAACACACAAGAGCCGGAAGCCCGTTATCTGCCGTATGCACTGGTGGCGCTGCCGTTCCTGCTGACCTCATTCGGCTTCCACGGTAACGTGCCGGGTCTGGTGAAATATTACCGTAATGACGCGAAATCCGTCGTGCGCAGTCTGCTTATCGGCTCCCTGATTTCACTGGTGATCTATATCTTATGGCAGCTGGCCGCCCAGGGTAACGTCCCGCGTGAAAACTTTAAGCAGGTTATCGCGGAAGGCGGCAATATCACCGCGCTGTTAAGCCAGATGAAAGCCGCTATCAACAGTGACACTACGGTGCAGTTACTCAATGCCTTCAGTTATATGGCGCTGGCCAGCTCCTTCCTCGGGGTGTCGCTGGGACTGTTTGACTACATCGCTGACTTCTTTAAGTTTAAGGATAACGGCACCGGACGCCTGAAATCCGCCGTGTTTACCTTTGTTCCGCCGGCGATTCTGGCAGTGCTGTACCCGGACGGGTTCCTGTATGCCATCGGTTATGCCGGGCTGGCAGCAACCATCTGGGCGGTGATTGTCCCGGCGCTGATGGCAAAAGCCACCCGTCGCCGCTTCCCGCAGGCAGCCTACCGTGTGCCGGGCGGCAATGCGATGATCATCTTTATCATTCTGTTCGGGCTTCTCAACGCCGTCACACATATTTTATCCATGATGGATCTCCTGCCGGTTTACCGCTGATTTCACCCGGATATCACACCCGCTGCATTTCTGCAGGCGGGTGTGATAATTTGGGCTTGCACATTGGAAAAACTGCGAGTAATTTTGTCGCCAATCGGCAGGCTTTAAGGCCTGCTTTACTATTGATGTTCATTATGTAACGGGACAAATTATGGCAAAAGCCAATGAAATTAAACGCGGAACCGCAGTGAGCTATAACGGCAAGCTGCTGATGGTCAAAGATATCGATGTCCAGACGCCAAGTGCCCGCGGGGCCAGCACCCTGTATAAAATGCGTTTTACTGATGTCCGTACCGGTCAGAAAGTGGAAGAGCGTTTTAAAGGCGATGATATTATTGAGACCATTACCTTAACCCGCCGCGCTGTTCAGCTCTCTTATGTTGATGGTGATGAGTATGTCTTTATGGATGATGAAGACTTCACGCCGTATCCGATGAAAAAAGATCAGATCGAAGAAGAACTGCTGTTTATTCCCGAGGAAGGTCTGCCGGGTATGCAGGTACTGACAATGGATGGCCAGGTGCTGGCGCTGGAGTTACCGCAGACTGTCGATATGGAAATCGTTGAAACCACCCCGGGCATCAAGGGTGCATCCGCCAGTGCACGGACCAAACCGGCAACCATGCCGACCGGGCTGGTGATTCAGGTGCCTGAATACCTGAGTAACGGTGAAAAAATCCGCATTCATATCGCGGAACGCCGTTATATGGGCCGCGCGGATTAATTCCCGCAGCCGGTAAAAACTGCCTGTTACCGGGTTACCGGTTTTCTGCACATTGCGGAGACCGGCTGACCCGCCGTTCTTTTCCCGTCCTTCAGAAATAATCCACCCGCAGATACGCTTCCCGGCGCTCTTCATTCAGCACCGAGTAAGACGTACGCCCCATTGACTGCGGCAGACGCCCCTGCACAAGTTCACCTTCAGCGATACTGTCCTGCACACTGGCAGGCTCTCCGTTGCGCAGGCAGCGATATTCAAATGACGGCTGACTGTTCTGCGGCTGTTCCGCCGCCGGGACACTGACCTCACAGGCGGCATTCACCACACTGCCGGACAGCAGAATCGTCCCTTCACTGACACCGGCTGCCGCACCCGGTGTGATAACTGACAAGCTTAACAACATACCACTGAAAATAGCCTTAAGATGATTCATCACAGGCACCTCACTGTTGTTTCGTCAGACTGACGACCAGCGTGTTAACGTTACCGCTGTATCTGTTATAACGCGCCGGACACAAAAAAAGAAGAGGAAACAGATATCGTGGTGTGATACGTCACACGATTTTTCCGGTTTCCTCTGAATGCATTAATTGTGATTCTCAGTCTGCATTAAAGATAACTGACAATAACCATCGCTATCAGCTTACTGTCATCCATCCAGTGAAGTTTTGCATCACCCATATTGGCCGGTATCAAATCAGAAACTGACCGGGTATTACGGGTAATAGTCTGGGTATTCAGCCGCTCTTTTTTCATCCCGGAGCGGTAACAGCGGGAACTGATGTCATTGGTCTGAAAGTCCATTGCACAGGGGCCTTCAACAATCGCACCATGAAAAATGATCACACCCGATGCTGTCTGGCCTTTACTTTCAGTTGCCGGAGCAAAACTGCTCATTAATAAGCCTGCAGCAGCGATAAAGAACTGTAGCTTTTTCATAACGTACCTCTTCAGATAAGTATTCACGGAGGCAATCCGTTACCGCCGGGATGAAAAATATTCGCTTATTCCTTATCGACAATAGGTCACTAATCTTTACTGCGCTATAACAAACAGCCGTATTTTTAGTACACCTTCAGCGTTATAATCTGAAATTCCTTATTTTATGATATGCATTCGGCTTTATTAACTACATCACTCTCTTCACTTATGATTATAGACGCCACCACGAAACCAACAACTTTTACATAAAAATAACATGCGTTATTTCCCTTTTTCTGTATAAACCCTTATCCGTATTTCTGTCAGACTATCCGGAACTATTTCCGTAATAATATTTTATTATCATCAGGTTTTGTCATGGCAGTACAACGCATCACACTTCCGCTTTTTATCAGCCTCGCCGGTATCATGCTGTTTCTTTCCTGGTACCTGCCGGTTGATCACGGCTGGTGGGCGCTACCTGACCATGCTGTTTTCCGTTTTTTCAATACCCCGCTCGCCGGTAATCATTCACTGGCTGTATTTATTGCGGTTATTAACAACCGGGCATTTGATCTGGCAGCACTCCTGCTGATGGGACTTATCTATTATGCGGCTTTCCGCAAACAGGACAGCGACGGTAAACGCCGTCTGGTAATGGCAGGTGTGGTGATGGTAATAAGTGCGGTACTGATTAATCAGGCCGGACAGGCAATTCCTTTTAACCGCCTCAGCCCGACACTGGAACTGGACGCTGTTCACCGTGTCAGCGATATCACCGGGATCTTTACAAAAGATGCCTCAAAAAGCAGTTTTCCGGGCGACCACGGGCTGATGCTGATCATTTTTGCCGCCTTTGTCTGGCGTTATGCCGGATTCCGTTATTTTGCGGCAGCAGTTTTGCTGACAATTATATTTTCTTTACCGCGGATAATGGCCGGTGCACACTGGTTCAGCGATATTATGGCCGGTTCGCTGTCACTGGCACTGATCACGGTTCCCTGGATTTTACTGACACCGCTGAGTGATCAGTGTGTAAATTTTCTGGTACGCCATATGCCCCGTTTATCCGATATTACAAAGAAAATTTCACATTAGTTAAACATATTTGACATCACATCCTGATTGTTTCGCTGACAAATTTAATGTTTTGTAAATAACAGGTTTTTTCACTCGCCATTTCCGGCACCTTTATGTAGTATCAATCCGTCCGATTATTAGGAATTGATTAATTTCACCGATAATTACGCCTTTACGGATGACTGATTAATTTTTCCTCAGTAATTGTTCATGGATATTAAACGTGCCGTTCCGCACGTTTTTAGAATAAACATATTGTGCACATACACAGATTTAATTAGTGTTGATATGTTTTGTTTTTTAAAGTGACGTTTGTCACATAAGGACTGCAAGGGAAAACTCACACATGGTCACATCTCAACCAATTCTGAGATATATCACCCGGATTGTTCCGGCATTGATTATCGCGGCGACATTGTCAGCATGCAGTACATCTCCAAATTCAGCCCGTCAAGTTCAATCTGAAACCCGTACAAACAGCTTTATCTTGCAAGCGTCTCAGGATGAATTCGAACAGTTAGTTAATAATGTTGATGTTAAATCCAAACTGATGTCTCAGTATGCCAGCTGGAAAGGCGTTGCTTACCGCCTCGGCGGCACCACCCGCTCCGGTATTGATTGCTCCGCATTTGTCCGTCAGACTTTCCTTGACCAGTTCGGTATGGAACTGCCGCGTTCAACCGCAGAGCAGCAGTCTGTCGGCACCAGCGTAAAACGCGCTAAATTACAGGCCGGCGACCTGGTGTTATTTAAAACCGGAAAACGTCAGCGCCATGTCGGTATTTATGTCGGCAATGACAAATTTGTCCATGCATCCACTTCAAACGGTGTTATCGTCTCAAACATGACGGATAAATACTGGAACAACCGTTATTACGACGGACGCCGTTTAATTAAATAATACATTCACTCCCTTGCAGTGTATTATTTAACAAGAAAAAGCTTCCTTTTCAGGAAGCTTTTTTTATGTCTGCATTTTATCAGAATCCGTCACACAGAACGGCAGTGTTACCTGTCAGAACGGGTAACGGGCAGAAATATTCTCCGCAATTGCCGCCCCTGCGGTTTTCAGGGCACACAGTGCGGTACTTTCATCATCACTGTGTAAAAACAGGCACGGCTCCCCTTCCCAGGTCAGGATCAGACTATCAATCTGTAATCCTTCCAGGTGCGACCGGATGGCGCACAGTGCGTCGTATGTTGAATGGTGGCCGTGACTCAGTAATTTTAAACCGGTCAGGCTGTCTTCCCTGCTCTGCAAAGATTCCGGTAACGCCTCTAACCGGCGGCCGTCATCATGACCGGCAAGCCGGTAATGCTGTGGCAGGCGGGAAACAACTGAAAGCGCATTACTATTCACACTATTATCCTGTCTTACTGTGCCGGTGAATCATCTGAAATAAATTTTCCGACCCAATCCTTCGGAATTAACGAACATTCTGTGTTCACGGATGATGAAACGCCGGTGATTTACTCCCGATCCGGTAATAAAACACATTGTGCTCTTTCGCCGGATGTTAACATCATCAATCCAATTACCTCTATTTGTATACTGTTTTGTTAATTTTCTCAACTGATTTATTTTATATCATATAGCTTAAATTGAATGAAGAAGGATATAATTCCGCGCTGTAATGACCCGTATACCCGTAAATACGATGAAATATCAGTTAATTATATAATTAAGAGAAAGGCGTACGATATTATACGTTACTTTCTGCCGTGAAACAGAATTCACATTAGTGTAACTTTTCATGACTCAGATCAACCAAATGACGACTGAGTAGTTATCCGGAGTAATCATTCGACTATTACTGATATTCGGGAAATGACCGGCCCGGAGACACCCGGACCGGCAACAGGGAAAGGAAATCAGGCAAAACGCCGTGCGTACAGCACCAGAGAGGCGGCAATCAGAATACAGAGCGCCATCGCGCCGACCATCGGCCAGACCGTTGTCATGTTAAATGAAGCCACCACCGCACCGACACCCGCACCGATACCAAACCGCAGCACACCGGCCAGTGATGAGGCGGTACCGGCCATATGCGGATAATCATCCAGAATCACCGCCATGGCATTTGATGTGATCATGGCAATATTCCCCACATAGCAGGCCACACCTATCATCAGAGCCACAAAGCCGAGATCGGCGGATGCGGCCAGTACCAGCCAGCATCCGGCCAGCAACTGCACCACCAGTCCGGTGCGCAGCATATTCAGTGCGCCGAAACGGCGGACATAACGGCTGTTAATGGTGGTCATAATAAACAGGAAAACAATATTCAGCGCGAAGCAGTAACCGAATTCCAGCTCCGTCAGCCCGTAAAGCTGAATGTAAACGAATGACCCGGCCGATAAAAACGAAAACATCCCGGCAAATGAAAAGCCGGATGCCACCATATAACACAGTACCCGCTTCTGGCGGAACAGTGTAACAAACTGGCCGAGCATGATCCGCAGCCGGAACGGCTGACGCCGCTCTTTCGGCAGGGTTTCGCGGATAAAGAACAGCACCAGCAGTGCAGCGATCAGCGCGGCAATCATGATGGTCCAGAAAATCGCGTGCCAGCTGAACCAGAGCATCATCATACCGCCCATGATCGGTGCCAGCAGCGGTGCCACTGTCATTACCAGCACCACAAACGACATACTGCGGGAGAATTCATCTTTGGTGAACATATCGCGCATCAGGGCGTTGATCACCACACTTGCCGCAGCCGCTGCAAAGCCGTGCAGCCCGCGCATCCCGATAAAGGTACCGATATCCTGAGACATCGCACACCCGGCGGAGGCCAGGGCGAAAATCAGTGTTCCCCCGAGGATCACCGGCTTGCGGCCGAGCGCATCCGCCATCGGACCGTATACCAGTTGCCCGGCGGCGAAACCGATCAGGTAACTGTTGAGTGTCATCTGGACATCGCCCTCAGTGACACCAAAGTCACGGGCGATGGTCGGCATGCTTGGCAGATACATATCGATAGCCAGAGGCATCAGCATCGATAACAGCCCCAGGATAAAAATCAGGCCGAAATAGGCCGAACGTTGCACTTGCACGCCTGTTACTCCGTATTGGATTCAGTAAAAAAGGTGTTCAGAGAACCGACTGAATTTCCTCATCAGTCAGCGGGCGGTATTCCCCCGGCGCCAGGCTGTCATCCAGCACAATGCCGCCGATACGCTCGCGGTGCAGTTCGTCCACATGGTTACCGGCAGCGGCAAACATACGTTTGACCTGGTGATAGCGCCCTTCGGAAATCGTCAGCCGCACATCCTGCGGGGTGATAATCTCGAGTTTTGCCGGTTTGGTCGGGTGCTGTTCGCCGTTAAGTAACACACCCTGCTCAAACAGCGCTGCGGTAGTGTCCGCCACCGGCTCCGCCAGGGTGACGCGGTAGGTTTTCTCGCAATGATGTTTCGGTGAGGTGATGCGGTGCGACCACTGCCCGTCGTCAGTCATCAGCACAAGCCCGGTGGTATCAATATCCAGCCGTCCGGCGGCATGCAGTTTATGGGCAACCGGCTCATCGATAAAATAAAGAATAGTCGGGTTAACCGGATCATCCGTTGAGCAGACATAGCCCTGCGGTTTATTCAGCATAAAGTAGCGCGGCCCGGTGACGTGTGTCATCACATTGCCGTCATACGCCACTTCGTTCTCCGCGCTGACTTTCAGTGCGCCGTTTTTCACGACCTCACCATCCACAGTCACCATCCCCGCACGCAGCTCTCTGGCCACAAGGTTCCGGCTGATGCCCATCTGATGGGCAAGAAATTTATCTAATCGCATGAATGTCTCTTAAACCTGACGCGCCCGCAGCATACTGCCGGCTGATAAGCAGATAAAATGAAAGAATTTTGTTTGATAATAACCACAGTAATCATTATAACAACAAACCGTCAACATCACAGCGCCTTTCTGACGGCGCTTCCGCTGTTTATCCGCCGTCATGCAGTCAATTGTCGCGCCCAAAGTGTGATATGCTGACGCCCTGATTTTGTCTGTTCCGCCGGAGTTTCTGTGACGTTTGCCCTGCGCCCTTATCAGCAGGAGGCTGTTGATGCCACCCTGCTCTATTTCCGCAAACATACCACGCCTGCAGTGATTGTTCTGCCTACCGGGGCGGGAAAAAGCCTGGTGATCGCCGAACTGGCGCGGCTGGCACACGGCCGTGTGCTGGTGCTGGCGCATGTCAAAGAGCTGGTAGAGCAGAATCACAGTAAATATCAGGCTTACGGGTTAGATGCCGGTATCTATTCCGCCGGATTATCGCAAAAAGAGTCTTCACAAAAAGTCATTTTCGGCAGCGTGCAGTCTGTCGCCCGTAATACAGCGGACTTTGACGGCAAATTTTCCCTGCTGATTATTGATGAGTGCCATCGTATCAGCCTCAGCGAAGACAGTCAGTATCAGCAGGTGATACAGCATCTGCAGAAAAATAACCCGGCCCTGCGCATTCTCGGCCTGACAGCCACGCCGTACCGGCTGGGCAGCGGCTGGATCTATCAGTATCACTATCATGGCATGATCCGCGGCGATCATGAATGCTTCTTCCGCGATTGTATCTATGAACTGCCGCTGCGTTATATGGTCAACCATCAGTATCTGGTGCCGCCGCAGCGGCTGGATATGCCGGTGCTGCAATATGATTTCTCACAGGTACCGGTCAGCGCCGCCGGGATGTTTGACACGCAGGTGCTGGCGCGGGAAGTGAAAAAACAAAAGCGGATCACACCGCGTATTGTCCGCCAGATTATTGAGTATGCCGCGCCCCGTCAGGGTTGCATGATATTTGCCGCCACTGTGGAACATGCGGCTGAAATTGTATCACTGCTGCCGCCGGGCGAAGCGGCACTGGTCAGTGCGGATACCCCGTCCGCAGAGCGGGAAACGATTATCCGGAATTTCAAAGCGCGGGAGCTGCATTATCTGGTCAACGTTTCCGTGCTCACCACCGGGTTTGATGCCCCGCATGTGGATGTGATTGCCATTCTGCGCCCGACAGAGTCAGTCAGCCTCTACCAGCAAATTGCCGGCCGCGGGCTGCGCCTGTCTCCCGGAAAAACGGAGTGTCTGATCCTCGATTACGCCGGAAACCCGCACGACCTTTATATGCCGGAAGTCGGTAATCACAAACCCAACAGCAAAAGCCAGCCGGTGCAGGTATTCTGCCCGTTATGCGGTTTTGCCAATCTGTTCTGGGGATTATGTACCGACGACGGGCATATCATCGAGCACTATGGCCGCCGCTGTCAGGGAATTATTGATGCGGATGATGAATCTGCCCGTCATCAGTGTGATTTCCGTTTCCGCTTTAAACTCTGCCCGTCCTGTAACGGGGAAAATGATATTGCCGCACGGCGCTGCTGCCACTGTGATGAAGTCCTCAGTGACCCGGACGACATGCTGAAAGCCGCACTGCGCCTGAAAGATGCTCTGGTGCTGCGCTGCGGCGGTATGGCGCTTTCTGCCGGACAGGATAACCGCGGTGAATGGCTGACCATCAATTATTACGACGAAGACGGCACCACTGTCAGCGAACGTTTCCGCCTGACCACCCCGGCACAGCGTTTTGTCTTTGAAAAACAGTTTCTGGCACAGCATCTGCGCGCACCCGGTGTGCCCTTTCAGTGGCAGGATGCAGAATCCGTGATCCGTCAGCAGGTACTGCTTCGTTACCCGGATTTTGTTGTCTCACGCAAAAAAGAGAACTACTGGCAAATCCGCGAAAAAATCTTTGATTATCAGGGGCGATTCCGCAAATCTGACAGTCTGGCATAACCCTGAGTGCTGCTTTTTTGGTTTTATACCGGGTTTCGTTTGCCGTTTGTCCGCATTTTCGGTAAAATGCACGCCGCTTCACCACGGGTAACCCTGCTGAAGCCAAATACCGACTTTGCTGCTGGGTCGCCTGTAGCAAAGATTTTTTTTACTCTTGTTAAAGAGAAAAGTTATGTTAACTATCAATGCTGAATTACGTAAAGAGCAGGGTAAGGGTGCGAGCCGCCGCCTGCGTCGCGCAAACAAGTTCCCTGCTATCGTTTATGGTGGCAACCAGGAACCTGTTTCCATCGAACTGGACCACGACGTCCTGATCAACCAGGAAGCTAAACCAGAATTTTACGAAGTTCTGAACCTGGTTATCGATGGTAAAGAAACCAAAGTGAAAGTACAGGCTGTACAGCGTCATCCGTTCAAGCCAAAACTGACACACATCGATTTCCTGCGCGCTTAATTACGCCACCTATCGAGCTTTAATCGGGACGCCGAGTAAATAACGCCGCTTTTGCGGCGTTATTTATTTCTGCTCTCACTATCCTTTATTACCACGGCGCTGTAACTGATCCCGCAGATTCGGCGGTGTCCCTTTTATCGTCAGGGTATCCGTGGCCGCATCCCAGAAAATCCGCTCCCCCAGTAACATCGCATCAAAATTAATGGTCAGCCCACCGCCGCTGCCGGCAAATTTTGTCAGCTGACGTAATGTGCTGCGGTCCGCCGGGAAAGAATCCTCCAGTCCGTACTCTTTTTCCTGAGTAAACTGCGCAAAGCTCTGCTCACCCAGCGGCGGCAGTTCCGCAGACAGCTCTGTCAGCTGAATCTCTTCACCGCTCTGTAATTGCTCTGTGCAGTAATCAAACACCTGTTTGCGGTAAGACTGGCGCTCCTGTTTGTCCGCCTGAGCCTCCTCGCAGTAATCGTCCAGTGCCTGTAACAGGCCTTTGTTCTGGATTTTGGCATTAAAGCCTTCAGCGGCACCGAGGAAATCCATAAAGAAATCGGAGACTTTGCGACCGACACGGCCTTTGAGGAAGGTCAGGTAACGGCTGGATTCCGGATTGGTTTCCCATTCGGTCAGGTCAATACGGGCGATAATATCCGCATGCGGAATATCCAGATAATGGGTGCTGTTAAGCTCCAGGCTCTCGTTGACCAGCATGCTCTGGCAGCTGTCGAGTACCGCCACCAGCAGATACTCCACCGCCAGATAGCGGTAATGGGCAAATAACACCACGCCGCCCTGGGCAAACGGGTATTTTGCCAGCTCATCCTTCAGGCGGACGGTTGCCGCACGGGTGAAGGCGTGAAACTCTTCCTCGCCCTGCCGCTGCAGACGCAGTGCTTCTGACAGTTCACTCTCTTCATTAAACACACCGTACGCTTTGCTTTTCGCGCTGTAGACCCGGTGCAGTTCAGCCATCATTTCCTCAACAATGGCGGTTTTTTCCAGTGGTGTGTCCCGCAGCACTACTTCCAGTGTCTGTTCGTCGCGTTTAATCAATTGATGCAACGCAATCTGAATGATATCCAGACTCATCTTTTACTCCTTCGGCCTCGTTTGCGCGTATTCAAACACCGTTGTAATCTGTGCGCAAGTCACAATCACAGGAGAATGTGACAAGACAGGATAATCAGCGGCGTGCATACTGAAAATGGCGTATTCCCTGCGTAACCGGATCCATAATTGAAATAATTTTCCGCAAAAAGCAGAAATACGGCCGCTCATCAGTTATGATATAGAGCTTTGTACAATCAGGATATCTACGTTTATGCCGCAATCATCCCGCTACAGTGATGAACACGTTGAAAAGTTACTGGCTGAGCTGGTCAGTGTGCTGGAAAAAAACCGGACACCGACCGACCTTTCTCTTATGGTGTTAGGAAATATGGTGACCAATCTCATCAATACCAGTGTAGCGCCGTCACAACGCGCTCATATTGCTGAATCCTTCGCCCGCGCCCTGCAATCTTCCGTCAGTGAAGATAAAGCGCACTGACCGCATTCCGGCTGACGACGAAATTCTATGGTAACGTATCGTCCGAAATACGGTGACAAAGTTTCCCAGATGATTAGCTGGGGACACTGGTTCACCCTGTTTAATATCCTGCTGAGTCTTGCACTCAGCAGCCGTTACCTGTTTATTTCTGACTGGCCGGACACGCTGATTGGCCGCATTTACGCCATCACCAGCTGGCTGGGACATTTCAGTTTCCTGGCATTCGCCCTCTATCTGCTGATTGTGTTCCCGCTCACCTTTGTGGTGATGTCACAACGGCTTCTGCGCTTTTTATCCGCTGCCCTCGGTACGGCCGGGCTGACACTGCTGCTGTTTGATATCGGCATCTATGAACAGTTCCGCCTGCATTTAAATCCGGTGGTGTGGGATTTAGTCGTGAACCCTGAACAGGGGGAAATGGCGCGGCGCTGGCAGTTTATCTTTATTGCGATCCCGGTTATCTTCCTGATCGAAATGCTGTTCGGCACCTGGAGCTGGCAAAAACTGCGCAGCCTGAACCGGCAAAAATTCGGTAAACCTGTTGCGGTGGTATTTATCACCGCCTTTATTACCTCTCATATTATGTATATCTGGGCGGATGCCAATTTCTACCGCCCGGTGACGATGCAGCGCTATAACCTGCCGGTCTCTTACCCGATGACCGCCCGCAAATTCCTGGAGCGTCACGGCCTGCTCGACAGCACCAGTTATGAGCAGCAACTGCTTCTGCACGGCGACCCGACCGCCCAGGGTGTTGAGTACCCGATCAACAAACTGACCTATGCAGACAATGGCAGCGGCTACAATTTGCTGCTTATCACCCTCACCTCACTGAGCCGGGAAGATATTGATAAGGCAATGCCGAACCTGAACCGGTTTGCAGAGGAAAGCACGCAATTCACACAGCACTACAGCAGTGAAATTAATCCGGAACGGGCACAGTTCGGGCTCTATTACGGCATCTCAGGTACCTATTATGACGGTATTCTCAACGGACGCATTCCGTCCGCACTGATGACGGCGCTGAGTGCACAGAATTATCAGTCAGGGTTCTTCTCCACAGAACACTTTGCCTCCCCGCTCTTCCGCTATGCCCTGCTGGCGGATTACAGCCTGCCGCCGCTGCGTGACGGACAGGACAATAACAGAACAGCTACCGCCTCTGCGGATGTGGCAGATCGCTGGTCACTCTGGCTGAAACAGACCCGCAAAGATCAGCCGTGGTTTGCACTAATTAACCTCAGCACACCATTACCGGATGGTCATTCCGCCCCGGATATGACAGATATTGATAACACGCTGGGCACACTGATTCAGGATATCCGTGCGCGCGGTGAGTGGGATAAAACAGTGATTGTCATCACCGCCGGTGCTGGTCACAGCATGACCAAATTACAGGATAACTGGGTCACCGACGGCAAATTTAACCGCGACCAGTTACGCGTGCCGTTGATTATTCACTGGCCGGATACCCCGGCACAAACCATCAGCAAACTGACCGCACATCCGGATATTATGGCTACCCTGATGCAGAGACTGCTGCACGTCAGCAATCCGCCGGGAGAATACACTCAGGGTGATGATCTGTTCACTACCACGCGGCGTAAACCTCGGATATTCACCGGCGATAACAGCAATCTGGTCATTATCAAGCCGGATTCCGCATCACTGCTGACCGCTCAGGGTAAATACCAGCGCTTTGATGAGAATAATGAGAAGATCCGCAACGCCAAGCCGGATATGGCGGAATTACTCCAGGTTCTGACAGAGCAGAAACGCTTTATCGATACCCACTGAGCCCGGGATAAAAAAAGCGCAACTGATACAGTAGCGTCTTGCTTTAACCAAACAAAACAGTAGTATAGATAACATTCGGCATGTAGCGCAGCCTGGTAGCGCACCGTCATGGGGTGTCGGGGGTCGCAGGTTCAAATCCTGTCATGCCGACCATTGTTTTTATAAGAAAACCAACCTGTTAGGGTTGGTTTTTTTGTGCCTGTAATCCACAAGCCATCACACCTTAAGCATTTTCACCGTTTCATCGATATCGATTTCATCTTCTGAGAAAATCAGGGTAGTGCCGTGCTGTGTGGTGATCGCCAGTTTTCTGAGTGTGCGCATTTCGGCCGGACCGGCGGATTTTGGTTTGATGTTGTTCATCAGCACGCCGACAGACAGTACCGCGTTCTCTTTATCAATCCCGGTATCTGCCGCTTCTTCCTCACTGTAAACCACGAAGGACTTAATGGCCGTCAGCTTAATACGCTCACCGGCGATGAAAACATATTTACTTTCCGGCACCACTTTTACCGCATAGGCTGACAACCCTTTATTATTGGTGCCGGGCTCAAATGTCACGGCGGCATTTTTCTTAATCAGGTCAGGATTGGCGACCTTAACCACATGAAAATAACGGTTATCCCCGTTCTCATCTTTGATAAACCCAAAACCTTTATCTTCAAACCATGTTGTGATTGTTCCGTTCATCGCCGTTACCACCTGCTTAATCATCTGTTGCTGAGTCATTACAGCGCGCAGTATAAAGGACAATGCCCGCGCAGACCACGCCTTTGGCTGAGATCCGGCGTAATCTTCAGGCACCCTCTTACCTGCCAACCGAAATTCCGGTTAAATAATAGCCTGACACCATAATTTACTGTTATCATCAAAATATGATTAGATATTAATATTATTAACTAACTATATTCCGGTAATCGAGATGTCCTGCAAACGTAAAATTCCGCTCGGAGAAAACGTGCTGGATGCAGCACAAAAGCGGATTGAATGGCTGTTTGATACTTTTGAACAAATCACCCTTTCCTTTTCCGGCGGCAAAGACTCCACCGTTCTTTTTCATCTGGTTGCAGCAGAGGCCAGAAGACGGCACCGGAAATTCAATGTCATGTTTCTCGACTGGGAAGTACAGTATTCCGCTACTATCAGCCATGTTGCTGCCATGAAATCACTCTATGCCGACTGTACTCAGCGGTTTTACTGGATAGCGCTGCCTGTCACCACCGAAAGTGGTATTTCCCAGTATGAACCGGCCTGGACGGCCTGGGAACCCGGTAAAAAATGGGTCCGGCAACCACCGGAAGATGCCATTACTGACCCTGATTTCTTTCCCTTCTATCATCCGGGGATTATTTTTGAAGATTTTACTCCCTCATTTAATCAGTGGATCACCGGAGATCATCACAGCTCTGTCATACTGCTGGGGATCCGCGCCGATGAATCATTAAACCGGTTTCTCGCCATCAGTAATAACCGGAAACTGCGTTATGCCGATGATATCCCGTGGACAACCGCATCACCGGAAGGATTCTATTATATGGGTTACCCGATTTATGACTGGCATGTGAAAGATATCTGGACTTATATTTCCCGCAGCAGACTTCCTTACAATACGATTTATGATCTGATGCATCAGGCCGGTGTCAGTCTCAGTAAAATGCGGATCTGTGAACCCTTCGGCCCGGAACAGCGCAGAGGGTTGTGGCTGTATCATGTCCTGGAGCCGGAAACATGGAGCCTTGCCTGTGCGCGGGTCAGTGGTGCGGATGCCGGTATGTTGTACACACGACCCGGAAATAAAGCCGGTTTTTTCGGTTCCCGCCAAATCAGCAAGCCTGCCGGTCATACCTGGAAATCCTACGCCCGTTTTTTACTGGCCAGCCTGCCGGAAAAAACCGCAGAACACTACCGGAACAAAATTGCGGTCTATCTGCACTGGTATGCAGAGCGGGATTATCCGGACGGGATCCCGGATGAACAATCCGGTGATACAGGCAGTAAAGATATTCCGTCCTGGCGACGGATCTGCAAAACCCTTTTACGTAATGATTTCTGGTGCCGCTCACTGGCATTCAGCCCGACCAAATCTCATTGCTACGACAAGTATTGCAGGCGCATACAGGCAAAACGCAAAGACTGGCAACTGATATAGCAGACGGATAACATAAATATGAAAACAGTACTCTCTTTACTGGAAAACTATCTGAACGGACTGGATAATGAAGAACAAACAATTGAGGCACTCAACCGGATAAAACTTTTTTTACATCAGCGCAGTCCGTTTAAAGATGAACCGGTCGATTGTGTGCTGTGGGTAAAGCGGGCACAGGTGACCGCAAATGATTATAATCCGAACGTGATGTCACCCTCGGAGAAAAAATTGCTGGAAACGTCTCTGACCAAAGACGGTTATACCCAGCCGGTTGTTGTGCTGCCATCTCCGCACGACCGCTCAGACTTGCAGGTGGTTGATGGCTATCATCGTTATTTATTAAGCCGGAAAAATGCACTGAAAAAACGACTTAACGGATACCTGCCGGTAACGCTGCTCGATACGGAAAATCACGGAGTTGCTGAACAGATGGCCGTTACTATCCGCCATAACCGGGCCCGCGGACAGCATCAGGTTACCGCGATGTCAGATATTGTCCGGGACTTATCACGACTGGGCTGGAGCGATGAAAGAATCGGAGAGGAACTGGGAATGTCGCCGGATGAAGTATTACGGCTTAAGCAAATCAGCGGTCTGGCTGAACTATTTTCTGAGCGGGAATTTTCTGAAGCCTGGACAGTAAAATAAATCATTCCGCTGTTATCCGGTCCGGATGCGGTTTACCGGGATATCTGCGGATAAAAAAACAGATTATGGCAATATAGTTACCCCCTGCTGACGGAGATCATTTTGCTGAGATATTCCCTGCTTTTGCTTTTAATAACGATGTCTGCCGCACAGGCAAAAATTGATATTACAGCTATCGGACAGTGTAAATACAGCGGGCAGTTAACCCCTGAAGATATTGCCGGACAGCCCGGCGACGGTGAAATTCATCTTATTTACCGGACAGACACCACGGGAAGAGCCTATCCGGTAAAAATAACCAAAAATACAGAAAACACACTGACAAATTTACGCCCCGTAATCTGATGGTTTAATATTTATCTGCATCACCCGGGTGCCGTCCGAAAAATAGTTATGCTGTAACCCCGACGGGAACGCCAGTTGCCATAACCGCATGATGGCCGAGTCCTGACAATATTTCCCTGTCAGAATGCCCTGCATTTTATTTACCGATTTTTCTTCTCTGAATAATTCCGGCGGCAGACCAGTAACCTGATAATTCAGGATAATCACGTTATCTTTCCGGGTGACTTCCGTCAGAACGGTGAAAGGATCAACCCGGTGCGGTAGCAGCTGACTCTCATTTTTAATGATCATCGCTGAAGTGTGTCGTACTCTTCCGGTGATTTTGTCCCTGTCAAAAATACATATCAAATAACATTTTGGTGCTGATCCCGGCAGAGACCAGAATAATCATCGGTTTTATGACTTTCAGCCCGGAGCTCAGTACCACACCGGCCCCCAGCCGCGCCCCGATAGCTTGTCCGGCAAACATCAGTAATCCCAGCGACCACATCATTTTACCGCCTGCGATAAAAAAGATAACGGACGAGGTATTGGAGGCCAGGTTCAGGAAATTGGAGTGAATTTGTGCTTTATCTATCCGGTATCCTAACAGCAGCATATAACTGATGGTATAAAATGTCCCGGCACCGGCACCTAAGAATCCGTCATAAAACCCGACACCGCCGCCGCAGATAAATGAAAACAGGAAAAAAGAAACACGCTGTTTTTCTTTGGATTTAGTGATATCGGGTGCAAAAATAAAGTACAGCGTGACACTGATAATTAATCCCGGCAGTAATTTTTTCAGAAAAGTCGGATCAATAAACTGCACAAAAATCGTGCCGGATGCGGCACCGAAGAATGTCGCAATAAATACCCATTTATTATTCTTTAAATCAATCCGCCCCTGACGCAAGAAATAAATACCGGATGTTAATGAACTGCCCAGTGCCTGCATCTTATTTGTTGCCAGTGCGTTAGCAGGCGGTAACCCGGAAATCAGCAGTGCGGTAATCGACAGAAAACCACCACCGCCTGACACCACGTTGATAAATCCGGCGGCCACGGCGACAAAAAACATGACAATAAGAAATGTTATGCTCATGGAAAGACACTTTAAATGGCAGGGATATTCAGTATATAAAAAGCACGCATCCGAAAAAGTGATGCCGCCCCTGCTGCCGGATATTTGGTATAATAAAATGTCATCTTTCTGAACAGGATACTGGTATGTTGCGCTATGGTATTCGCATTACTCATATTTTCCGGCACGCCTTTCACTCGCGTCCGCGTTTTATTATCTCTCTGATGGTCGCGTTTGTGACTTTTTTTGCTCTGCTGCCCGTACAGAGTGCACTGATGTGCCTGATCCTCAGCTGGAATGCCTTCTCCTGGGTGTATTTGCTGTTTCTTTTTGAGCGGATCATTAATAAGAAAGTAAAAGATATCCGTAAACTGACTAAAATTGAGGATGAAAGCGCCCGCATGGTGATGTTTTTCCTGCTGGCCGGGTGTTGTGTCAGTTTACTGGTGCTCTTTTTTGCCCTCGGCGGGCACGGTAATCTGACAGGTAATGATAAAGCTTTCCAATATATTCTGACCGCATCCACATTAGTGTCTTCCTGGCTGTTATTACCGGCCGGATTTACCATGCACTATGCGCACCTTTATTACACCAACCCGCAACAGGAAAAACCGTGGTTATTATTTCCGGACAGACCGGCTGAACCTGCTTACTCTGATTTTATGTATTTCTCATTTACGATTGCCGTCGCCTCACAGACTGCCGATGTCGAAATCGCGTCCTCCCCGATGCGCCGCGCGGTATTAATGCAATCCGTCGTCTCTTTTGTTTTTAATATGGCGATACTGGGATTATGTATTAATATCTCCGCCGGTTTATTTTAAACGGAGTGGCGGATGGAAACATTACTGACACACTGGATTACAGAATACGGCTATTGGGCAACCTTTTTCGGTACCATGATCGAAGGGGAAACCGCTGCATTTTTGTCCGGCATTGCTGCACACCATCAGTTATTATCCTATCCGAAAGTGATGCTGGTGGCCGCACTGGGCGGAATTATCAGTGACAATGTTCTGTTTTTTACCGGTTATTTTGCCGGAAACCGGATCCTTCCCCGCATTCATAAACATGCGGATAAAATAGCCCGTCTGCAACGGATAATTCACCGCCGTGAAAGCCTGATTATTATCGGAATACGTTTCGCTTACGGATTAAGGACTATCGGCCCCGTTATTATCGGCGCCGCCGGTATTAATCCGCTGAAATTTTTTGTGCTGAATATTCTCGGCGGAGCACTATGGGGAAGCGTTATTGTCTCTGCGGGGTATTTTATCAGCGCGGCAATCCTTGCCCTGCCGCTGCATACTTACCTTGCCTGGTTCCTTATCCTCGCGGCGGTTGCCGGTCTGTTTGTGCTGATAAGAAAGCATAAATTCACGCTGTAAACTGCGGAACAAACCCGCCCGTCAGCCACTATTCCGGCTTGCGGGCGCTGAGCAGAAAGATCATCGGCCGTTCTTTTTCTTCATCCAGTGCCGGGTTGGCGGCAATCTGTGCCGCTGACGGTCCCCACTCATTCATGGCGGTGATTTCAAAACCGGCTGTAATCAGTGCATTTATCCAGGTGGATAATTTCCGGTGCTGCTTTTCCACACCGTCGGCAAACCAGTTGCTGATCCTGACGCCTTCCTGCTGATACTGATTGACCGGCCAGGCTTTATTACCTGCACTATCCGTACACCAGTTCTGAATGACGGGAGCTGTGTAGATCGGGTGTTCTGCGGAAAAAATCAGACTGCCGCCCGCGACCAGCGCCTGAAACAGCGTGGCAAACAGTGCCGGGATATCACGCAGATAATGCAGTGCCAGTGAGCTGTAAATCACATCACTTTGTGCCGCCGGTAATTGCAGTGTCTCGAGATCAGCACGCAGCCAGGTAATATCCGGATCCGTGGTCATCGATGCGGCTTTCGCCAGCATTTTCTCAGACAGATCAAAACCGGTCACCCGGTCAGCACCCTGCTCTTTTGCCCAGCGGCAAAACCAGCCATATCCGCACCCCAGGTCGATCACTGACTTCCCGGCCAGTGACGGCAGCAATGTCTGCATGGCAGTCCACTCCGGCGCGCCGTCCAGTCCTTCTGCTGAGCGGGGCAGCGTGGCATAACCGGCAAAGAAATCAGGATTATCATAAATATTCTGAGACATAACTTACTCCTTAAATAACGAGCAAATTATATTCATAGTTTGCCGGTTTCCGCCACGATTCTGTTCTGCAGGCATAAAAAAACCTCACCGGAGTGAGGTTTTTAAAATCTGTTACTGACAGCGGTGATTACAGAGCAACCACGTTAGCTGCAGCCGGGCCTTTCATACCATTTTCGATGGTGAAAGAAACCTGCTGGCCTTCTGCCAGAGATTTGAAGCTGTCGCTCTGGATTGCAGAGAAGTGAACGAACACGTCTTTGCTGCCGTCAGCAGGAGTGATAAAGCCAAAACCTTTATCATCGTTAAACCATTTTACAGTACCGGTAATTGTTGCGGACATATGAATTTCCTTTAAATTGATTTTGTTGCCATAAGGCATATAAGCGGTTTGATTACGTTTTTACTTATGGGAACTATCAGAAGGAATTCGCTATGAAGTGGTATCTTGGATAACGCTTGACGGAGAACAACTTAAAATCGGACTGACATAAATAGGTCTGTACTTCCAAACCAATGCCAATATTAAGCCATATATTTTGTTATCCGGCAAGCTCTTTTTGATTCACCTCAAACTACCACACCGGCAAATGGTATCAGTTTGCCAGCCCCATATAGCCGTGGATCCCCATATAAAGCCCGACCAGCGCTATCAGCGCCGCCGAAAAGTACGGTGCTTTTTTGGCAATATCACCCAGCCCCTGCCAGCGGCGGCTGACCTGGCGCAACCCCACCGCGGTTACCACACCGACTGTGACCAGTGTCAGTGCCAACCCGATACTGAAACTGAGCACCATGGTTGCCCCCAGGGTAAAAGCTTTCAGCTGCAGACAGATAAGCAAAACAGTAATCGCAGCCGGACACGGAATTAACCCGCCGGTCAGGCCGAACAGTAACACCTGGCTGTTGGTGGCTTTGCCGCCGGTAAACCGGGTTTTGATTTCATGCGCATGTGCTCTGGCATGCGCATCCTGATATTCGTCATCATGGTGATCATGGTGATGCTCTGCATGATGGTGATGATGATCGTGGTCATGTTCATGGCTGTGATGATGATCATGCTCATGATGATGGTCACTGTGTGTATGGCTTTCCTGCTGCATTTCTGTCAGCCAATTTTTTTCACCGCGGTATGTCCGCATAAACATCCAGAACGCGGTTGCCAGAATAATCACCGCCGACACCATTTGTAACCACGGCTCTACGGCTTCCGGCGTGAACCGGGTACTGATATACATCCCCCCGAGGGCAATCAGCCAGACTATCAGAGTATGCGACAACGTCGCCGCCAGTCCCAGCATTACTGCCTGTCTGACCGTCCCTTTCACCGCAATAATAAAAGCCGCCATCATGGTTTTTGAGTGACCCGGCTCCAGGCCGTGCAGCGCACCCAGTGCAATCGCGCCCGGGATAAAAAACCAGGCATTTCCCTGCTGCAGTAAAGAGGCAAAATCGGTCATGACGTGTGATCCCTGTTTTCAGAATGAAGAAAGCGTGAATTGAGTATACTCCCCCCCAGTATAATTACACTACCTCTTTGTATCACGAAGATGCTACTATTTTGCCCGTCACTTTCTTTTCACCTTATTTCACGGGGTTGCCATGTCACATACCATCAGGGACAGACAGAAACTTCAGAACCGCGCCAGTAAAATTCAGGGGCAGGTCAACTCACTGAAAAAAATGCTCGATGAACCGCATGAGTGCTCCGCCGTGCTGCAACAGATTGCGGCTATCCGTGGCGCGGTAAACGGGTTAATGCGGGAAGTGATTAAGGGTCACCTGATTGAACACGTAGTTCATGAGGAAGATGAGGAAAAACGTCAGGGTGATCTGGATATTGTCCTGAAGGTGCTGGATTCTTATATTAAGTAAAGAAAAATTAAGCCGGTGTTGTAAAAATCTCCGACGCCGGTCCTGTAAGTGTTGAATATCCTTTTCTGATATAAAAATATTCCCCCTGTATATCTCAGAAACTCACTGAGCCCCCTTTTATTCAGCTCCTGCAACAGAGACTGAAAATAAAGAATGCTGTTAATAATCAGTTAATTTACAGCGTCTGAAATAATCTATGATAAAACGACATTTTCTTTTATTTCACTGCTGAAAAGGCTGTTATGACTATAAAACGGATTAATCCGCCCTCACTGTTTAATTCCCTGCAATACGGTTTCAGTCAGGCCACAGAAACAACCGGCACCCGGCAGTTATTTCTGTCAGGACAGGTCGGCGTCGATCATAATGAAGTGACAGTCGCAGGCGGTATGCGGGAACAAGCCGCACAATCGGTGGACAATATCGCCCGTGCCCTCGCGGCAGCCGGCGGTTCTCTGTCTGATGTGGTTATGCTGCGGATTTATATCCGTGCCGGTGCGGATTCACACGATGAACAAATGGCAATTGCGGATGTGCTGAAAGAAAAATTTGCAGATGATGCCCCTGCCTCATCATGGATTATTGTCAGCGGATTATCGCTGCCGGAATGGCTGATTGAAATCGAAGCTCACGCCGTGCTGCCGTAACCGGAAGGCGCTGTACAGCGCCTGATTTGCGTGATATTGATTACGTGAATATAAAAAATAAAATAAAAATACTGAGAATGTCACCATGCAAGCCGCCACCCGTTCCACCATTGCACTGCTCGCTTCCTCATTCTTAATTACTATCGGACGGGGTGCCACTATCCCGTTTATGGCGATTTATCTCAGCCGTCAGTATGACATGGCGGTGGATCAGGTCGGGGTGGCACTGACGGTCGCACTGACAACCGGCGTGTTATTCAGCCTCGGCTTCGGCATCATTGCGGATAAATTTGATAAAAAACGCTACATGCTGATGGCAATTCTGGTTTATATCGCCGGATTTATCGCTATTCCGCTGACTCATAATATCGCGCTCGTCGTTGTCTTCTTTTCACTCATTAACTGCGCCTACTCCGTTTTTGCTACGGTGCTGAAAGCCTATTTCGCCGATACACTGCCACCGGCGCGCAAAACCAAAGTCTTTTCCCTGAACTATACCTTCGTCAATATGGGCTGGACTGTCGGGCCGCCGATTGGTACCGGCCTGCTGATGTACAGCGCGGATCTGCCGTTCTGGCTGGCGGCCTGCACCGCCTCATTCCCGATATTCTTTATTCAGCGTTTTGTCCGCAGCGTGCCGCCTTCTGCCTCCGGCAGCAACAGTACCACCTGGCAGCCTTCTGTCATGCTGCATGATAAAGCCCTGCTCTGGTTCACATTATCCGCCTTTCTGGGATCGCTGGTGTTTGGTTCGTTTTCCGCCTGTATTTCCCAGTATGTCCTGACGGTGGCAGATACCACACTGGCAGAAAAAGTGATTGGTGTGGTACTGCCGGTCAATGCTGCAGTAGTGGTTTCACTGCAATATATGGTCGGCCGCCGGATCAGCACAGACAATCTGCAAAAGCTGATGACTCTCGGTACACTCTTTTTTATGGCCGGACTGGCCGGATTTATGATGTCAGGCAGCAATCTTGTGTTCTGGGGAATAGCCGCCTTTGTTTTTACCCTCGGTGAACTGATTTATGCGCCGGGTGAATATATGCTGATCGACAACATTGCGCCGGACGGCATGAAATCCAGCTACTTTTCCGCTCAATCCCTCGGCTGGCTCGGCGGTGCCTTTAACCCGCTGATGACCGGCGGTGTGCTGACCTATTTCCCGCCAAATACCCTGTGGCTGCTGCTGATTGGTGTTTCCGCCTGCGCCTGGCTGTGTATGATGCGCGGCCTGAAGATCAGCAGAAACAGGCTCATTCATCAGTGAATATTTGATTCACTTATCATTAATTAATAATACTTCATATTCCGATACGGTAATTTTCTGCTGCTGAGCTACCCTCCCTCTATTGTTTAGTTTTATTTAACATAGAGAGTGCTGTATGCCGCATCAGGCACTCTGACCAGCCCTGTTATTCATGTCAGAAAGGAGTTACCGCTATGTCTTATACTGAACCGGATTTGATGAGTCCGGCGGAAGAGCAATCTGTCATCCGTATCCTGAATGTGACTCTCGGGCTGGCGCTGCCCGGTTGTCTGCGGGTTGCGGCAGAGCTGAATATTGCCGACCATCTGGCTGACGGGCCGCTCTCTGTTACCGCACTGGCAGAACGCACCGGCTCGGATCCGGATAACCTGCGCCGCATTCTGCGGATGCTGGCACTGAACGGTATTTTCACCGGTACGGATGATGACAGTTACCGGCTCTCTCCTGATGCGGAGTTTCTCCGCCGTGATCACCCCTGCTCACAGCGGGATGCCGTTCTGACACTGACCGATAATACTTACTGGTCAACCATTGGTCAGCTTAATGAATCCGTTCGCGGTGAACTGAACTTTAAAAAGCTGTTCGGTAAAACCTTCTACGAATATCAGGCCACCAAACCCAACCGCAACGACAGCTATAATTTTCCGTCCGGGATGTCCGCCCTGTCAGAGATGGAAAACTATTTTGTCACCCGGGCTTATAACTTCCCGTCATCGTGCCATATTGCCGATATCGGCGGCGGCGAAGGCTCACTGCTGCTGCGGATTTTGCGCAGCGACCCGACACTGACCGCCACCCTGTTCGACAGCCCGCATGTGATATCAGACAAATACCTGTCTCAGCTGGGTGACGATTCCCGCTGGTCGCTGGACGGCGGTGACTTCTTTAAATCCGTGCCGCAGGCGGATATGTATCTGCTGAAAAAAGTCATTTTTAATCAGGATGATGCCAACGCCCTCGCTGTACTGAAAAACTGCTGCAAGGCCATGAAACCGGACAGTAAACTGCTGATCATCGAATCCGTTGTGCATCCGGAAACCAATCCGGCGGCGCATTATGGTATGGGTATTCTCTGTATGGCGATTCTGCCCGGCGGCGGTGAGCGGACTATTCCGGAGTTTGAGGCTCTGCTGGCTGAAGCAGGACTGAAAATAAACCGCCTTATCCCGACTGAATGCTATATCTCTGTGCTTGAAGTGGTTGCGGCCTGATCTTTGATCCGGCACAGTGCGTTCCCGGACGTACTGTGCCATTGTAAAAGTCCTTATGTCAGCTGCGGAGCAGGAAGCACCGGTGAGAATATTACTGATTTTGCCGTTTGACAGGACTTACCGCTACCGGAAAAGCGCGTTTTCCGTGGCGATCAGCTATGCCCCGCTGACCCTTATCACCCTCGCCGCCCTGGTTCCCCCGCATCTGAATGCCGAACTGACCCTTTGTGATGAAGGCGTTTCCCCGCCGGTCACTGCCGGGGATTTTGATCTGGTGGTGATCACCGCCACCGCCTCCTCTTCCCCCCGCGCCTATGCGCTGTGCCGCTACTGGCGCGAACGCGGGGCAAGAACCGCAATGGGCGGCGCACACGTCACACTGCAGCCGGATGAAGCCGCACAGCATGCCGATACCGTCCTTATCGGCGCCGGTGAACTCATCTGGCCCCGGTTTCTGCAGGATATGGCTGACGGACATCCGCAGCCGCGTTATCAGCACCGCTCTGAGCGCGGCTTTCTGCCGATGCCGGTGCCGCGCCATGATCTGCTGCCGTCCCGCGCCTATATGAATATCGCCACTATTATTGCCGACCGTGGTTGTCCGCTTGCCTGTGAATTCTGTTCAGTGCAGCATCAGTGGGGACGAAAAGGCACCGCACGTCCGGTGGCAGATGTGATTAACGAGATAAAACAGAGCGGCAGACAGCGCTGGATATTCCTCGACCCTAATCTGTACGCCGACCGGCAGTACAGTCTGGAACTGTTCCGGGCACTGATCCCGCTGAAAATCCGCTGGTCGGGACTGGCGACCCTCAATGTGACGGATGACGACGAGGTTTTCCGGGCGATGTGTGACAGCGGCTGCGAAGGGCTGCTTATCGGGCTGGAAAACCTCAGTCAGCAGACCATGACAGCCACCGGCAAGAATTGTAACCAGGTCAGCGAATACCGCCGTCAGATCCGGCGGCTGCGCGATAACCGGATTGCCGCACTCGGCTGTTTTGTGCTCGGGTTTGATCAAGACACCCCGGAGAGCATCCGCGATACGATACGGCAGATCCCGTCTCTCGGGCTGGATCTGGTGCGTTTTTCTGTCCTCACTCCGCTGCCGGGTACACGACTGTGGCAGCGAATGGCGGAAAACGGCCGCTTAATCACACAGGACCTGAGCCTGTATGACAACGAGCATGTGGTTTTTCAGCCGCAAAATATGTCACCGGAAACCCTGCAATCCTTACTGCACGAGGCCTGGCGGGAAACATACCGTCTGACGGCCATTCTGCGCCGGGTATTACACCGTCCGGGCAGCCGTTTTATCCGCCTGGCGGCCAATCTCGGCTTCCGGCTGTACGCCCGCCGGTTACGCCATGAAAAAAGCGGGCTGTTCAACCCAGCAATAGTGACGAATAACACAAGGAAAACAGACTGATGCGTCTTTTACTCAACAGTATTCTGCTGGTTTTTTCGATGACTGCGGCAGCGGCCTGTTTATGGGGAGTGAGCCATCTCGCCTGGTATTATGCTCTGCCTGCCCTGATCGGTTTTATGCTGATTAATAACATGCCGTTCGCTATTCTGCATGAAGCGGTACATGGCGTGGCCGCCCGCACTGCCGCCGGTAACCGCGCCATCGGGATTATTGCCGCGTGGGCGTTTCCGACTTCTTTTACCCTGCAGCGCCGTGCGCATCTGAATCACCATAAAAATAACCGGACAGATAAAGAGCTGTATGATTATTACCTGCCAGACCAGCCGCGCTGGCTGCGCAATATCTGGATGTACGGCGGCAATCTGCTCGGCCTGTACTATTTTTGCGTACTGCTGGGCAATCTTCTCTGGTTTATTGCTCCGGGCGTGTACCGTTCACGGGTGTTTGTCACCAAAATCGCCCCGGCACTGGGGTTCGGGTCACAGGTGCAGGAACTGGCAAAACTGCCGCCGCTGACCATCTGGAGTGAACTGCTCGGTGCATTTCTCTGGCAGGCACTGCTGTTTTGGGCGCTGGACTTAAGTGCGGCCGGTTATCTGCTCTGCCTGTGGGCTTTTGCGCTGCACTGGTCGGCCCTGCAATATGCGGATCACGCCTGGAGCCGCCGCGATGTGATGAACGGTGCGTGGAACCTGAAAGTACTGCCGATCTCCCGCTGGCTGGCGCTGAATTATCACTGCCATCTCGCGCACCACCAGCACCCGCAGGCACCGTGGTATGAACTGCCGTCGCTGGTGGATGACCAGCCGCGTCCGACCTTCTGGCGTGTCTATTTCACTATGTGGCGCTATGGTGTACGCCCTGCCCCGCAGATGGGTGCGGCAGCGGATCTGGATTTTCTGTTTCCGCCGGAAAAATAAACTGTTTTCATTATTTTATTAATAAATCTGCCGGTTAAGTACAACGGTGATAACGGGCAGAATAACGAAAAGCATCCGCGCCATGGATGGCGCGGCTGAGCTTACAGGGATGTATTTACAGCGTCTTTTCGTTTTGCCCGTTATCAGCCGCCTCCGGTTCCGCAAAGAAATGCCGGTTTTATTTCTTATCTGTAGCCATTTCCGGTTTTACCGCACTTTTACGGCGAAACAGCACAATACCGGCCAGCAAACCAATCACCAGACCACCCGCTCCGTACATCATGCCCTGTAAGGCATTGCGGGTTTCATTCAGCAGCGGGTTATCCGTGAAATCGGTACCGATATGGATAGTGCGGATTTTCCAGGCGCCGTCCTCAAGCGCAACCGTCGCTGTCCAGCGGGTCGGAAAATCGTAGGTACGGCCGTCACTCAGCTGATATTTTTCCATCCCTTTACCGTAGGCGACACCCCAGGTTTTATCCGGGGATAACTCCGTCACCACATCAGCATTAAAACTGATATTCAGTTTTTTCAGGAATTTATCCGGCCCGAACCAGGATTCAAAATACGGTTTTATTGCTGCTTTGCCGGAGATAAACTCCTGGGTGATGGGCGTGGCACGCAGATTTTCACTCATCACCGGCAGCATTTTGTCATAATCACCGCTGTTGATAGCATTTTCCACGGTACCGATCACCTGCCGCAGTTCATCATGGATAGCGCCGTCCTCTTCTCCGGGCTGTGCATACACCGAAAAACTGAATATCATTAACGCACTGATAATTATCCTTTTCATCATTATTTCCTCATCATATATGAAACCGTTACCGCCAACAGCAGGCCGGTGACCACATCCGCCACATGGTGCTGATGAACCAGCAGCACAGACAGTACAATCAGCACCAGCCACAACAGAAACAACAGTGTCAGCCCGCGTCCGGTATGGCGGATAATGGCCAGCACCGCCGCGCACGACCAGGCCACATGCAGGGACGGCACCAGATTATGCGGATGATCCAGCGCAAACAGTGTCGTGTACATCGTCCGGTACAGCGGCGATTCCGGTACCTGGCGGACAAAACCGAGCTGTGCCGGAAACAGAAAAAAGATCACGCCGCCCAGTAATGTCATCACCATAAAGGTGAGTGCCAGTTGCCGGTGCTCCCGGCGCGGCAGAAACAAAACCGGCATCAGAATAATCAGGTAAAACGAGCAGTACACCCAGATAAAACCGGGCACAAACGGGATGTGAAGTTCAGCCGGAAACCACAGGCTATACAGGCTGTCGCGCCCGGCCGTATATGCATTCATCAGCGGGTAAACCGTGAAAAACACCACGCTGACCGGAATACACCACAGCAGATAACTGATCACCCGGCGGGAAAAAGAATCCGGATCGGTATTCATTCATCCCCCTTATTTTAAACCAAAACGCATCCGGTGTTTTTTATGCACCTCTTTGCGGAATAACAGGGTATAACGCCAGAAAGTTGCCATCCGCGATAAGGATTGCAGCGTCAGACGCAAATCAGAAAAACGGCGGATAATCGACGGCACACTGTTAAAACGGCTGCGTGCGGCATGGCACAATTCTGTCAGCGTTTCCGGGCTCATATTTGCAGGCTGAAAGGCGGCCTGATTAAAACGGTATTCCGGATGCAACCACCATTTGCCGTCAAACAACAGGCGGTTTTCCTGCGCCAGCTGCTGATACAGCGGTGTGTTCGGGTACGGCATCAGAATGTTATAGGCGGCGAACGCAAAGCGGTTTTTCAGGGCGAATGCCACGGTATCTTCCACGGTTTCTGCCGTATCGTGGTCATACCCCAGGGTAAACGCCGCCCAGGTCTGCAATCCGAAGTCCCGTAATACCGAAATTTCCTCACGATACTGTGAAAATGTCCGCATATTCGGCGATTTTCGCGCATCACGCAGACTGTCCGGGTTGATGGATTCAAATCCCATCACATTACCCCAGCAGCCGCTCTGCTGTAACAGCGACATCAGA
The DNA here is from genome assembly GCF_000512315.2 of Morganella sp. EGD-HP17. Classification (NCBI taxonomy): domain Bacteria; kingdom Pseudomonadati; phylum Pseudomonadota; class Gammaproteobacteria; order Enterobacterales; family Morganellaceae; genus Morganella; species Morganella sp. EGD-HP17. The sequence goes on along the minus strand of NZ_AZRH01000014.1, from coordinate 56,108 downwards.
CGGCGGTTACGGGTCATATCCAGGCTTGCCTGGCTTATCCAGCGCACATTCAGCGGGATCAGCGCACTGCACAGCTCACTCAGCTCGCGGTGATCAGACGCGATATTGTCATCAACAAAAAAGATAAATTTCGGTTTCTGTGTTTCTATCTCCCGCACCACTTCATCGATCCGGCGGATATAGTGCTGCCGCCCGAAATAACGGCTGACCGCACAGAAACGGCAGGCGAAGCGACAGCCGCGGGTAAACTGCATCAGGCTGATCGGCAGATAGCCTTTTCCCCGGAAGATATCCCGGCGCGGCAGACAGCCGCACAGATTATGATCGACCTGGCCGACTCCGGCAGGAGCATCATAGCGCGGCTTCAGGCGGCCTTTCTCCGCATCACGGATCATCTCTGTCCAGCGGGTTTCCGCGTCACCGGTAAAAATACTGTCACAATGCTGCGCCACTTCCTCCGGCAGCAGTGTGGCGTGGATCCCGCCCATCACCACCCGCACATCACGGGCCCTGTATTCCGCCGCAATCTCATAAGCGCGGCGGGCGGTAAACGTTTCGACCGTAATAGCGACCAGATCCGCCGGTTCATCATAAGGAATGGCTTCCATCCGATCATCATACAGCACCACTTCCACATCCGGTGGCGTCAGACCTGCGAGAACACCGAGCATCAGCGGCTCCATCCGCCCCTCATCCACATACAGACTGTGCTCCTGACGGCCGATATTCGGTTTAATCAGTATCAGTTTCACTCTTTTTCTCCCGGGCGTTTTCCCTGCTTGCGGGCGATATCCCGGTGCGAGGCAATATTGTAAAGCCAGGCAACCAGCAGCGTGCGCCAGCCGCTCCGGCTGCCGGAACGGCACAGACGCCGGATAACGGACGCATAACGGTAAAAGCGGGTGCGGGCATAAAAACATCCGGCAGCCAGTTCTGCGGTGCTCATTCCGCCCGGCCGGAAAGCCGGTTCGCCGTAGCGGAAATCCGGGTCAAGCCACCAGGCCGGATAAATCAGCCGTCCTTCAGCCTCCAGCCGGGCATACAACGCCGTGCCGGGGGTCGGGATCAGCAGGTTAAAATTGGCAATCGCCAGTTTGTTACTCTCCGCAAACGCTAGTGTGCTGCGGATGGTCTCCGGCGTGTCTTCGTCATAGCCGAAAATAAAAGTGCCGTAGACACAGATACCACGCCGGTACAGCGCCGCCAGTACGGCAGCATAATCATCCGCCGTATGGCTGCGGGATTTTCCCATCCGCCTCAGCGTGGTTTCATTCAGGCTTTCAAAGCCGATCAGCACGAAGCAGCAGCCGGCGGCGGCCAGTTTATCCAGTATTTCCTCATTACGGGCGATATCGATACTTATCTGGCATCCCCAGCGGCGTTTCAGCGGTGTGAGCATCGCCAGCAACTCATTCAGCGCCCGCTTACCGGCAAAAAGATTGTCATCCACAAAAATCAGAAAGCGCTTTGCAGGCAGAGATAAAATTTCATCCCGCATCTCATCAACCGGCCGGGTACGCACACCTTCCGGATAAAATGCATGGATAGAGCAAAAATCACAGGCAAACCGGCAGCCGCGCGAGAACTGCACCAGCGACACCGGCGCGTAGCGTTTACCCTCAAAAATGGTGCGGTCAAGACGGTAACCGGCAAGCGGGCGGTCATGCGCGCCCCGGTAACGGGGTTTCAGCGCATTCTGTTCACAATCCGCCAGCATCTGTTCCCACGCCCCTTCCGCATCACCGAGCAGCACGCTGTCCGCATGCTGCAGTGCTTCATCCGGCATAAAAGTGACGTGGCAGCCGCCCATCACCACGGTTTTTCCCTGACGGCGGAACCGGTCAGCCAGCTGATAACTGCGCTGTGCCGTGAACGTTTCCACCGAAATGGCGATCAGATCCGCATCAGGCAGTGATTCCGGGATGTTATCCAGCCGGTCATCATAAAATGTGACCCGGTGCCCAGGCGACAGGGCAGCCAGGATACCGATCGCCAATGGTGTCATAGCATCTTTCGTGCGGTAATCCCCCATGTTCGGGTAGATCAGCACGATATTCACAGCAGCGCTATCTCCGGCCAGACAATGCGGCCGTCCCACTGTGGTGCGGCAGTCAGATCGACGCCGTAAATCCGGGTGCGGTAAACGGATGCCCCGGTGCGTTTAATCACATCATTAGTGCAGATATGCCCCGGCGGCAGCCCGACGGTCATAACCGGGGTGGTGCAGTGCAACAGCGCTTCCTCAATCAGATCAGGCAGTTTGGTATCATCGGTACAGGCCAGGAATGACAGGAAACTCTGCGGAACCACTTCCCCCGCCGCCGGCATCTGCGGCCGCCGGGTCATTCCGGCAAAAGCGTTGTAAAGCGGGCGCAGCATTTTCATTCTGCCGGAGTAACCGGCCACAATAACCTGTTTGAAAGCACGCTGATCCCAGAGCATACCGCAGGCCACCAGTTGCCCGTTCTGATAACTGCCGAGCACCGTAATACCGGTTTGCTGCATCGCTTTCAGGTTCAGCGCCGGTGCCAGCTGACGGGAAGCGGATTCCTGTGCAAAGAAACGGATGACATCGGTGTAATCCTCCGGCGGCACCACTTTCCACAGTCCTCTGTCTTTGCCTCTGCTTTTGCTGATCGCCAGCGTGCTCATGCTGCTCAGAAAACGGTAGAGCGGCAGTCCTTCCACGCCCCGCTCCAGCAGGCGCCGGGCCAGTAAATTATTCTCCGCAATACTGGTATAACAGTGATCCGGTGTCGGCAGCTGGCGCAGATAAGAAAATCCGGCCTGTAACACTTTCAGGTGATTACGGTATTTCGGCACAATACGCAGACTGCCGAGATAACCCATCCGCGCTTCTTCGCCGTTAACCCAGCCGCTCTGTATGCTCAGCTGGCACATGCCGACCAGGGTATCACCGTCTCTTGCCAGTGCCGGATAGACTTCACCGAAATCATCCCTCGGAGAAAAATAACCGGGCCGCCGGGTCATCACCAGCTCCCAGTCCCCCTGCATGGCATTATCTTCAAGGAGCCTGAGTAAATCCGCGATATGCTCCGTTGTCGCGTCAATAACCTCTATCATTTAACCTCTGCTAATTTACCCTGCCAATTCTCATCACCGAGCGGATAGCCGTTGCGGCAGCTGATTTCACGGTGATGCAGCCAGTTAATCGGGAAATAGTTACGAAACATAAAGAAATCGCCCCGGTTACGCCAGCTGCGCTGAAGAATCGAGCGTGAACTGTAAAATGCCTTCCTTGCTGAGAGGCACCCCTGCGTTACTGCCTCCGGAGACAGCTGTGCCGGACTGAACGGCAGTTCGTTGTAACGGTAATGATCATCGAGCCACCAGTGCTCAAAGCGCAGGCGGTTTTCCTGCGCCAGCCGCGCATAAAGCGGCGTTCCCGGAAACGGCGTCATATGGTTGAATGCCGCGATATACATACTCTGTTCGCGGGCGTAAGCCACCGCCTCGCCGAATGAGTCCGGGGTATCATGGTCATAGCCGAACACAAATGTGCCGTAAACGGCGATATGATGGCGGCGCAGGTTAGCCAGTGCCTGACTGTAGCCGCCTTTCATGGTGTTAAAACCTTTTTTCATCTGCCGCAGATTGGCTTCATTCAGGGATTCAAAGCCAATCAGCACGCCCCGGCAACCAGCCTGTGACAGCGCGCGGACAAATTCCTCATCATGTGCGGCATCAATACTCATCTGGGTCACCCAGCGGATCCCGGCTTTCGCCAGTGCCGGCAGAAACTCGCGGCTTTCCCGTAGGCTGCCCGCGAAATTATCATCCACAAAGAAAAACAGATTTTTTGTGCCTTTGAGACCCGCCAGTTCCCTCAGCACATGATCCGGATCGCGCCGCCGGTAACGCTGCTGATAGAACGACTGCACCGCACAGAATTCACAGTGGAAACGGCAGCCGCGCCCGGTTTCCACCAGCCCTATCGGCAGATAACGTTTTCCCGCGAACAGGCTGCGATCAACACGGATACTGCGCAGATCAGTCTGTGTTCCGTGATATTCCCGCTGCAGTGTGCCGTGGCGTAAATCATCAATCATGGTTTCCCAGACTGATTCCGCCTCTCCGGTGATAATGACATCCGCAAAGCGTTTCACTTCCTCCGGCATCAGCGTGGCGTGAAACCCGCCCATCAGCACCGGCACACCGCGCTTTCTGTACTCACTGGCTATCTGATAGGCCCGCTTCGCGGTATAGGTTTCAACTGAAATTGAGATCAGATCTGCCGGTTCATCAAACGGGATCAGCTCCAGACGATCGTCGTAAAACCGTGTTTCAATATCCACCGGTGTCAGCCCTTTCAGTGCCGCGACCGGCAGAGGCTCCATCTGCCAGGATCGCAGATAGGTTTCGCCGCGCCGGTGGCCGATCGCCGGATGAATAAATGTCAGCCGCATCAGTGGCTGCCCGACTTCGCCGGACGGTGTTCAACCGGCCAGTCACAGGTGTAATACTGATGCAGGTGATGCGCATAGAAGCGGTAACCCAGGTTTGCCGTCAGCGCCAGCGGTTTAAAGTTACGCGCCTGCCACAGCCGCTTCGCGATGCTGCGGTAACGGTACACTTTTTTCCAGGCGCGTTCGTGACCCAGTTCCAGCTCATGCGCACTCATCAGCGCCGGGCGGAATACCACATGTTGCGCGTCATACAGCGACCAGTCCGTGGTTAAAATCCGCTGTTCTTCCTCAAGGCGCTTAAACAGCGACGTGCCCGGGAACGGTGTCAGCACTGAGAAACGTGGTAAATCAATCCCGGCATCGATAGCCAGATCCACCGTACGGTCAAACACATCAGTGGTGTCGTGATCCAGACCGAATACAAAACATCCCTGAATCGCAATTCCCAGCCGGTGCAGGTCACCAATCAATTCTTTATAATCCACCGAGCCGTTAAATTTCTTCCCGGCATCTTTCAGGCTGCCGTCACTGACCGTTTCCAGCCCCAGCAGCAGCCCTTTGCAGCCGCTGCGGGCCATCAGCTCCATCAGTTCGTGGTTATGAGCTATCAGCACGGTGGATAAACCGAACCACTGAATATTCAGCGGGATCAGTGCGGTAAACAGCCGTTTGGCATAACCGATATCCGACACCAGGTTCAGATCAACAAATATTACTTTCCGTTTACCGGTACGCGCCACATAACGGTGGATATCTTCAACCACCCACTCCACCGGATGCTGAAACTGCTTACGCCCCCAGGCACTCGGTGCAACACAGAACTCACAGTTGTGAGCACAGGAGCGTGTCGCTTCAAAAACCCCCTGGGTGAGAAAATGCTTTGCATCAAACCGTTCGCGTTCCGGAAACGGCAAGTCCGGGATATCAAGCGTGAAATCCGCGCCCTGACGGTATTCACGCTGCATATTACCCGCCATAAAATCACGGATAAGCTGCGGCCAGCTCTGCTCGGAATAGCCGGTGCAGACCGTATCGGCGTGCTGCAGCGCCTCCTGCGGCAGCAGTGTGACATGCGGCCCGCCGAGCACGACGGGGATATTTTTCGCCCGCATCTGTGCCGCCAGTTCATAGGCGCGCGGCGCATTCCCCGTGATCACCGTCATCGCCACCAGATCTGCCGTGAAATCCTCCGGCAGTTCCTCAATACTTTCATCAATCAGGCGGATATTAACCGGCAGGGATTTCGGCACCAGTGCGGAAAGGGTGGTCAGCGTCAGCGGCTGATAACGCAGCGAGCGTTTGAAAATCCCGCCCCGTTTGCGGTACAGCGGCCCTTTCGGTGAAAGCAGCACCAGATCCAGCGGCCGCTGCGGCGTATAAACAGTCTGTGTCATCACGGAAACTCCCTGATCTCAAACATGGCACGCCAGTCAGACGAGGTCAGCAATGCCGGGATTTTAATCTCCCCCAGCCGCTTTCCCCGTTGAAGCTGCCGGTGAAAATAGTGCTCCGCCGGCTGATGCAGGCGGAGGAATGTCAGCGGTTTAAGCTGTCCGATACGGCGGGCGTAGTGATACTGCGGATTGGTGCACAGATACTGCTCAGTTTCCTCACAATATGCCTGTGCCTGTGTCTCAGTGCAGGTATCGCTGAGCAGCAGCACATAGCCCTGCTCATCCGCTGCCAGTACAGCAAAATTCTGCGATGGCGGTAAACCGGCACAAACGAACGACTCGGTCAGTTTTTCTCCGACCAAATCACTGCATATACCCTCACGCCCGCAAAAACGCAGCTGCGGCAGCCCTTCCGGCGTGTGGCCGGTACACAGAACCAGATCATCGGTCTGATAGCGGTACAGCCCGCTATTCGTGGTGACAATCACACTGTATGTTTCACCGGACAGCAATTCATCCGCCAAATATATCTGCCCGTTATCCCGGCGGAATTCATAGAAATTACTGTCTGCACTCAGTTGCGGGTCACCGCAGTCAGACGGAACGGTGATCACCGCCTCGGTGGAGAGCAGCCCTTTGCCCTGAAGTGTCACGCCGGGAAAGCGCGTCATCAGCGCCTGTGCCGGTGAGGCGGACGCAGCCTGATCCCAGCAGCTGATCAGCGCCAGCTGCGGCCATAACAGCGCGGTATTCTGTTCCCGCAGATAACGCCGGTAACGTACCAGCGCCGCCGGGTCAGCACTCAGCGAATGTCCGGCAATTTCCCCGCCGTCGCGCAGCAGTGCAGAAATCTCAGCCTGCCGGGTATCAAGAGCCGTGAGCAGCGGAAATAAAAACACCGGGCTCCAGACGGAGATCAGACGTAAATCCGGGCATTGCAGCAGATAAATCAGGGTCAGCAACTGCCAGTCTGCCGCATCCTCAACCTGCGCCAGTGTCAGCGGCACAGCCGATAATTCACTGAATGCCGCCAGATTATCCGCCCCCAGATAGAGCGCATCACCACCACCGACAGTAATACCGCAGGGCGTTTTTGTCATCCGCGTCACTGCCGGGCTGAGCGCCCAGTAAACATGACCGGAGGTCAGATCAAAACGGCGGGTCACATCCCGCAGCCAGCCGGTGACAGCAAGACGGAAATCGGTTAACCCGGCAGAAGTATAAGGCAGCAGTTTGCCGCCGCTGTGACTGCCGCCGGTCAGCTCAAATGCCGTGACCGGTGCACTGCACAGCAGATTTTCTTCCCCGGCCGTCATGCGGGTGATAAAGGAGCTGAGGTCAGAATAGGTTGTCAGAGGGACGTTCTGCTGATAGTCCGCCACTGATTTTACAGCGGAAAAATGATACCGCTGCCCGTATTCACACGCCGCATTTGCGGCCAGACAGGCGGATAACCAGCGGAACTGTCTTTCGCGCAGAGAGCCCAGCGGCGCAACAGATGGCATCCCGGCACGGAAATGCTGCCAGGCATTATCCATAGCAGAACTCAACATCGGGTTCTTCAAACAGTGACTGATAACGTTTAGCCACATTATCAGGAGAGACTTCACACAGGCAGACCAGTTCATGGCCGCAGACATAGTGCGGGTTTTTGTGCAGGAAAAATGCAACATCCGGTTTGCTGCGCTGCGCGTCAGTGACCGTTGCCATTGTGCGGTTCAGATAGCCAAACGCCGACGGGCATTCCACCACGCCGCGGGCCGGGTTATAGAGTGAGCCGAATTTATCTTTCGCCAGTTCCGCCGCCAGCCGTGCCAGTTCCGGTTCTTTGACATTACCGTTCCAGTGCGGATAAAAGGTCTGCGCCAGCGTGCTCATATACCGGTAAGTGCGCACGCCCTTCACCAGCAGGAACCAGAACACCCGTTCGCCGGGATATTCACTGCGCAAAAGCGCAATACGCCGCAGCCAGGCACCGTGCAGCGTCTGCTGCTTCCAGTGGGCGGGATGCACAATTGTGTCGCCGGAATAGACAATCCGGTGTCCGCGGAACGGATAAAACTGCAGGGTACTGAACCCGGCCATTTCATCCCCTGACATCAGAAACAGAACTTCCTGTTTATGATCGAGATCTGATAAAAACTGCGTACCGTCGCTGCCGGTATAATACATAAAATAGAGTGAGGCCATTTCCTGACGCTGCGCCTGTGTCAGGGTTTTTACAGGCTGAAAAAATGCGCGATACGACATTCCGCCGTCTCCTCCGGTAGATTTACCCGCACTGCCGCTTTTCCTTAAGTGGAATGCCTATCTTAGCGACCTTCATTTCAGAAACAATCAGCGATGCCTGAATCTTTGTTTAATATCATGAAAAAACATTGCATAAGCCGTTTCAGCGCCGGTGAAGAGCCCGGAGTCCGTCGGAAAAACAGCGGTTACACCAGATACCTCACCTGACAGTAAGGCTCCGGCAACAATGACTCAGCCTTCCGGACAACCGGCAATCCGTGTCAAAATCTGCCGCGCCAGGTTATCCGAATCGTTCAGTTCACCGGTAACCGCAACGCTGGACGATGGCCGGGCAGTAACCATTCCCGGTATTTATTTCCAGCGCAATATCGGCCTGAGTTTTAACGACAGAACCGGTATTCTGCACGGTACACCAACAGAATACGGTGAGTTTCCGGTGCGGGTGGTATGGGAGCTGGCACCGAAAAAACGGTTTTCCTCCGACATACACTTTGCTGTTGATCCCGGTTCACACAGCACCAGCACTACTCCCGCCCCAGCCGGTTTTCCTCCGCAATAGTCAGCTGCCGCCCCTGCCAGCATATGTGCGGGGGCATTTCCGGCAGTGCATTATTTTTTTATCATAATTATTTCTGAGCTGCCGTTATGGCAGTAAATCACCTCAAAAGTGAGGCACTGTCGCCACCCTCCCGCTTTCAGTCCTCTTATGACTCAGTCCGTAACAGGTAAACCGCCCTTCTGCGGCAGATTTTGCATCCAGTTTCCGGATAAAAAAAGGAAATAGCCGGTGATGTCTGCCTCCTGACAACGATTTCGTCCAGATAAACGGCAGCGTTTCCGGGATAAATAACCGCCCGGCACCCGCAGTCTGAGAACGGCGTAACCCTTTTACATGTTCACGGATGTAACTGACCGGTAACGTTTTTTCCGGCACAGGTAAGATCCCGCTTAACCGGATATACGGGTAAAAAGCAGCTAACCGTACAGAGAGCCCCAATTCCGCCAGAGAAGGGTAATCCCCGGCCAGCAACCGCAGACGGTTCCCCGGTGTCTGCGGCTTGCGGCAGTAATCCGGAAATGCGACAGCAACAGCACTGCTGTTTTCACCGGTTTTATTCTCTGCCAGTATCAGGTGAAGCTGCCGCCAGATTTGCTGGCGGAGAAATACTGCCGATATCAGTGCATCCGGCAAAATCGTGATTGTCTGATAAAATCGCATCCGCTTACCCTCCGCCACCGAAAACACCGCCGCGAATTAACACTGCCACGACATAATTTTCTTCATGTTCAGCGAGTTTTTTTCCGCTGACCCATTTTTCAAAGAGTGTATAAAAATCCTGCCCTGACCCCGGCGGACGGAATACTGCCCCCAGATGTGTGACCGCGCCATAGGGATCGGCCGCGATAACGCCCGCCCCTGCGGTTAAATCAGAAAAGGCCGGATACCAGGTATCCACTGAGCGCAAAGCATTGCCGATTTTTTGTGAATGCATTCCCGCAGTGCCGTCAATATGGCAGAGTATCCGGCTGCTCCCCCCCTTTCTTTTATTCATCACAAATTCACAACTGGGATAAATTTCCTGCCCTTTTCCGGTTATCACTCTGGCTGAAACAGCCAGTAATAATGCACCATCATCACAACTCAGTGCTGCGGCAATATGTCTCCCCAGGTCGCCGGCTATATTATCCGTCTGCTCAAAATGACGAAGGCTGTATTTGCGTGCATCAAATACCCACTGCTGTTTTTTTTCCGCGCTGAGATTATCCACAACCACCTCAATATGCTCTGCGCCAACCAGGTTCCGCCATAAAAAACGGCCGCAGGCAATATTATGTGCATACCGCCGCGCAGGCTCCCGGCAATGTTCTCTTTCCAGATAATCCGTTATTACTGCCTGATAGCGCTGACGGAAGATTTCATTATTACAGGCAGCCGGATATTTCAGCCCGCCGGTAATCTTCAGTGTGAACCGGAATAAAATCACATTCTGTTCAGCTCCCAGCATGCAGTAATCCATAGACCGGATATTAGGATCATGAATTTTTTGTCCGGATATTTTTTCCTCTTTCCCCCGGTTTTTCCGGCGGAAAGCAAATGTCCCCCGGGCAGTTCTCGTCTGTATTGTCAGCGGAGTAACCCGTGAATCCGGATGCTGTGATGTTCCGGAAAAAATACCGTCAGAGGGGATCAGTTTTTTTGAAAATGATAAAACAGACGGTATATTCCTGAGCCCGGTCATTTTCTCTTTCCTGTTAATCGTGTTTACCTTGCTGACACAGATAAAGATTCCCGTCAGATAAATAGTGATAACCCCACAACATATCCGAAGGATGCCGCAGTTTATCTACCGGCCGGAATTCCCCTAAAGTAATAACACTTTCCGCAAAACGGTGTGGTATACCTTCTGCCCTGACATTTTTCGCTATTCCCGGCGGGGAAAGCCCCTGATATCCGGTGACGATCGGGATCAGCACTGTACCCGGAGCAGTGGTATATTTCAGTAATGCCGCCATCGCATCCATTCCGCTGTTCATTGCATTGACCATGACATCCCGCCGCTCCAGTAATGCATATCCCGGAGCAATACATTGCCGCACTTCACACCATCGCATTTTACTGTCAGGAAAAGGGCCGGTCTCCTGTTTACCTGAATCTGTAATATCGCCACCGGCAATTTTCAGCATGTTTATTGCTTCAGATACTACAGTAATGAATTCCTTATTTTTATCCTGTATATTTCCGCCACAAATAAACAGTGAAACATTGAGATGACAATATACGTCCTCAATCAGCGATGGATTTCTGCCTTTTTTATCCGGTGGTTTCCGCCTGTTTAATGCGGAATACATTATTCCGCTGGGTTCCGCATACAGTTGTAAATGGCAATGGTGACAAATAATACCGGTATAATTAAACCTGACTAACGGAAACCCTTTTTTCCTCACTTTTCGCTCAAGCGCATGAATAAATCCCAGCCAGGCAGTAACTGCCGGAAAACCGGCTATCAGTGCACCGGATAACGCATTGGCATCCCGGATAAGAATATTTTTCAGCAGCAGATAATTAATGGACACAGTAATGATCTCCGGCAGTGACGGCTCCCGGCGGGACAGATAATAATAAACAGGCTTTCCCTTTATTCTGCATATTAAGTGCAGAAATATTTTGTGGTTTAGACCCGCCAATATGAATCACAACAAGATGACCCGGGAATATACCGGATTTACCAAGCCGGTGGTATAACTCAAATAATAACCCCGATGGTGTCAGAACTGACAGTAAATGATAACCCGCATTACATTCTTTACCCGGCACGGGGAAAAAAACCTGTTTTATCTTTGAATTTGTTGACGGTACGCCCTCTCCGGAGAATATCCGTAAAAAACCGGCCCGCAACTTCCGGTAATTTTCACTGCCCAGAATTTTCTTTGCCGTTTCACTTTCCTCACACAAATGTGTCAGTAATGTTTTTCCATCCTGCATTTTCAGCATCAGAAACGTATATATTTCCAGTGCAGCAGCATTACCCTCAGCATCCTGCGGAACAACCACATTACCGGATCGCAGAAAGCCATCATTTTTCTTTTTAACCTCCGCCAGTATCGCTCCCGCTTTGCCATAGCGATTCCTGCGGGCACAGGGATGTGTAAAAGCAAACGGATGTGTCGTCAATGACAGTTGTTCCGCGCGTCCGGCGGCATCGGACAGCCATTGCAGACGCGAAAACTCAGGAATTTTTTTTGACTCCTGATATTTTGTAAAAAATGCAGTAATTTCCGGGTCCGGCATAGAATATCCTTTTCTTAAAATAATTTAATTTGACAATAATATTGAAAATTCAATCCGGCATTGAATGAATCTTCATCAACTGACGGGATATTTAATATGTCTTTGAAAGGGGATTGTCTACCAGCATTGTGATTTTTACGTACCGGTGTTTTTTTTTGCGATCTGAATGGAATTTAATAAATAAAATTAACAGCAATAATACAAAAACGGCATATCCGAAAAGATATGCCGTAATTATTAAATATTTATTTCTTTGCTGGCTTATTGTTTTTAAGCCAATCCTGCATCTGCTTTATTTCCGGTCCCTGTGCATCAATAATGTCCTGAGCTAACTTACGCATTTCCGGATCTGAACCATACTTCAGTTCAATTTGAGCCATTTCAACAGCTCCTTTATGATGTGCAATCATACCTTCAGCAAATGCAATATCCGCATTTTGCTCAGATAATGTTTTTGCCATATCATCATGCATACGCATCATAGAATCACCCAGCTCTTTCTGCACCGGAGTGGTAACAGCATGCATATCACCACTTAATAATACCGGATTTGCCACGGCACCGAATGTCATAACGCCGGATAACAGAGCAGTGAGAATAAGTGTTTTTTTCATGATTAATTCCTTTTTCGTATTTGGTTGATGGAATTAATCATAAAGGTTGCCCTAAGGGAAAGGTCAATGTAATAAGAAATAACTTTACCATATTTACATTTAATAAAGCTCTCTCCACAATGTCTGAACAATTCAGATATTATTCTGTCAGTCCGGCATCAGTATTAATGCAGGTACTAAAAAAATAATGAAAATAATAAGATAACCCAATACCGCGCCAACACGGCTCTTCATCCCCACAAGAGAAGGCTTTACCAGACCTGCAGCTGCGGCAACAAGCGCCAGTCCCGCAATAACCATTAAACCATCTTCCATATATCCTCCGTTCACCTTTTCCTGCAGGTAATTCTGCGTATGACATTGAACCTTGCCGCTAAGGCAAAGTAAAGTTCTTAAAAATCACAATATTTTGATGGCAAAGCAAGAAGATGGTGATTAAAAACGCAGTCAAAGGAATACAGAAAAGAAAAAACCGGGCGTTATCCCCCGGTATTATATGTGCAGTTATTCTTCGTCCGGTTCTGCAGTAGCCGGTTCCGGCATATTTACCCATTCAGCATCCGACAGATGCTGTTCCCGGAGTGCTTCTTCATCCAGCCAGTTTATGACATATCTGGCGCTGTGCTGAGTAACAAAACCACAGTTATCACAGATAAGACGATAATAATAATGGTTTATACTGTCTGCCGGAATCCCCGGAGTGTGGTAATAAAATGTGACGAACGTACGCGGAGGTTTGTTATCCAGCCGGTCCTGCGCTGTCGTATAGTTTGTTTCATCTATAACCTGCCTGCCATTATGCCCGCACATCAGACACGTGGTTTTAACTTGCTTATCATTCAGATAATGAAAAAAACGCGACCCTGTCACCGTTTTTAAGCGTTCCACAAACTCCCGGATCTGAACATTATCCGGTGATGAATTATCCATCATACACCTCTGGCTTTGTATTGTTATTCCGTTTTTCAATATAAACACCATCAAATATTATATATTATTTATGCACTCATGACTGACTAAAGTCAGACACATGATATTTTCATTTTCACTTGTTTACTTTGCCATTTCTCCTTTTCCGGTATATCCCGCATAAAAATAATAAAACCACTTCACTTTAGGACCAGATATTTACATAAGATCACTAATTGATTAATCTTAAGAAGAGGCAATCAATAAAAGGCTATTTTTGCATAATGAAACAGTTATTTTCGGTGTTATTTCTGTGGAGCATCTCCCTTTCTGCTTCAGCTGATACCGGTCCGGCTGTACTGCGCTCTCCACCGGATGCAGCAAATGCAAAATTGGTAATTTCCAGCCTCAGACAGGCAAAGATCACGCTGGATAACCCGTTGTTTTCAGAGTTTAACGATCTGGCATTTGATGCCATGCATAATAAAAATTACACATCCGCTATCAAATTCTTTTCTGAGAATATGCTTCGTTATCCGTCACCTCAGATGATTATAAATTATACCGATGCAAATCTTATGATGCTGACGGATAATAAGAATACCCCGGGCAGCTGCGCCCCTTCCGGTGAGGATTTACAAACAGCATTGCGTTATTACCATTCCGCTCTGCTCACTGATAATACTGTTAATTTATTATCCTGTGATGAAAGAAAAAATCTGACTGAGAAAATCACCTGCCTTGAGGCATTTCAGAAAACACCGGCACCTGCAGAATTCAGGTGCCGGATATTACATCCGGGGTCATAACAGCACAGTAATTTTTGTGCTGTTATAATTTTCTGACTTCATCGATAGCATTATAGAGCTCAGGAACAATCTCTTGTCTGTACCCTTCTTCTATCATCTCAAACGCCTTTTTTCTGGCGGCTGCTTTAGTTGCGCTATCCGCTGAGATATCCTCAACCAGCATATCCACCGCTTCATTCATTTCTTTCTTACAATTCTTATACGCGTTATCGGTAATTGTTTTTTTGCTGTCAGTGGTTGTCAGTGCCTGCCCGGCAGAATAACGGATAAGGCAGTTTCCCCATTTTTCAGACATCCCGTCTGTTGCACTGTTATTTGCCGGTGCCTGACAGCCGCCAATCAGCATAATTCCCAAAATCAAAAATAAACTTTTTTCATGTTCATCCCTTAACGGTGCTTTCCGTGTCTGTCCCCGGTTACCGGTTACCGGTTACCGGTTACCGGTGATTTTAATATTATAATGATATTAGCAAAGAGAATTTGCGATATGGAATAGGATTTGACCTGATGAGAGGACTGATACCTCTGTATTTTCTGTGCTTCATTCCGGTTCAATTCTGCAGAGACTTATGTCCTTTGAGCACACCGTTATCATCAAAGATAAATAACATTCCCTTTCCTGATGCATCCTGACAAACCATGCCGTCTGCGTTCGTGCTATCCGTAATGCCCTGACAGGCCATATTACTGACATAAGGGCGCAACTGACATTTCAGTGTCCTGCCATCCATGATTTTAAGATGCCCTGACGCTGCAATCTCATCAGTGGATGGCTCCGGGCAAGTACCACTTCCCCAATTAGTCCCGTGATTATTATCAAACGCAGAGCAGCCTGACAGTAAGGTACTAATCAAAATGGTCATAATGTATTTATTTTGCATGATTTATCTCTTGATTACTGGTCTGAAAATTCCGGGTTATCATTTAATCATCAAACTATCGCCGTGGGTAGGGGGTTGTGTTTAAGCGAAATGCCGATGATCAGAATGGGTTATAAAACTGTGAGATATGGATGCTGCCGGTACTTAAGAGAGATTTCGGTGAGTATGAGCGGGGAAAAGTGAAGTGTTATTTTAAGCACAAAAAAAGCGACCATAAAGGTCGCTCTCTTTTAACTCTAACCCACTGATAAATCAATGAATTTCTGTATGGTGCCCAGAGCGGGACTTGAACCCGCACAGCCTTGCGGCCGAGGGATTTTAAATCCCTTGTGTCTACCGATTTCACCATCTGGGCTGAATATGGAGGCGCGTCCCGGAGTCGAACCGAGGTACACGGATTTGCAATCCGCTGCATGGCCACTCTGCCAACGCGCCCTGGAGCGGGAAACGAGACTCGAACTCGCGACCCCGACCTTGGCAAGGTCGTGCTCTACCAACTGAGCTATTCCCGCATCTCTGAACTTACTGATTTACTTATTTGTTTTCGCAAACCGCTGTGTCGTTCGGATGCGTTGCATTCTACTGATTTCACGCTGTGAGTCAACCGCTTAATTCATGAAAAATGATCGTTCGCTGTTTTTTACAGCATATCGATCAGGCTTCACTCAAATCCGCCCATGCAGCGCGTAAATATTGGAACATAGACCAGAAAGTCAGGATCATTGCAATGTAGAAAAGGATGAAAGCAGCAATTTCCGTCAGGTCATTCGGCCGCCAGATAAGCCCCACCAGTGCCACCATTTGTGCCGTAGTTTTGACTTTACCCATCCAGGAAACCGCAACGCTGTTGCGCTTGCCCAGCTCAGCCATCCATTCACGCAGTGATGAAATAATAATTTCACGGGCAATCATTGTGATAGCAGGCAGCGTTATCCACCAGACCGCATAGTATTCTGTTACCAGCACCAGAGCGGTCGCCACCATCACTTTATCAGCTACAGGATCCAGAAAGGCCCCGAAACGGGTGGTTTGTTTTAAACGACGGGCAAGAAAACCATCAAACCAGTCTGTCATCGCAGCAATGACAAAAATAGCGGCGCTGACAACAGGTGCCCAGCTGAACGGCAAATAGAAGGCGAGGACAAAGAACGGTATCAGGATAACGCGAAACAGAGTCAGCCATGTAGGGATATTTAATCGCATAACGGAGCCATTATTTTATAAGTCAGATGAAAAAGCCGCTTGCGCATCTGCCGGCACATATTACCGCCCCGCTGATTCCGGGGCCTGTTGCGTGATTTTCAGGTTCTGCGCAATCCTACCGGATAGCATCATACTACCACAGTTACAGATAACTCACCGCTGTTATTGAAAAAATTCTCTTATCTGCCGCACAGATAAGCCCTGTTTATTAATGCTTAAGTGCATGGAAAATTTTTTCCGCCAGTGCATACGAGATAGTCGGGACTTTGGCGATTTCATCGATGCTGGCGTTACGCAGCGGCTGTAATCCGCCCATGTATTTGAGCAGCATCTGCCGCCGTTTCGGCCCGATACCTTCTATCGATTCCAGCGCACTGGTGTTTTTGACTTTCGCCCTGCGCTGCCGGTGACCGGTGATCGCATGGTTGTGGGATTCGTCGCGGATATGCTGGATCACATGCAGCGCCGGTGAGTCCGGTGGCAGCGCCATCCCTTCCCCGGAAGCGGCAAAAAAGAGGGTTTCCAGACCCGCTTTGCGGTCACTGCCCTTTGCCACGCCGATCAGTTTCGGTCTGTTTTTATCCCAGTCCACGTCCAGGCCGTCAAAGGCTTCAATCGCTTTACCGAGCTGGCCTTTACCGCCGTCGATAAAAATAATATCGGGGATTTTTTCATTGCCGATATGTTTGCCGTAGCGGCGGTGCAGCACCTGATCCATCGCCGCATAGTCATCCCCGGGCGTGATACCGGTGATATTGTAACGGCGGTATTCCGATTTCACCGGCCCGTTGCTGTCAAAAACCACACAGGAAGCCACCGTCTGATCACCCATGGTATGGCTGATATCAAAACATTCCATACGGTTGATGGTTTCAATACCGGTCAGTTCTGACAGGGCTTTCATGCGTGTCGCAATAGTGGATTGCTGCGCCCGTTTTGTCATCAGCGCGGTCACGGCATTGGTGTGTGCCAGTTTCAGATAACGGGCCCGGTCACCACGCGGTTTCGGCTGGATAAGGATCCGCCGGCCGGCAAACTGAGACAGGGTTTCTTCCATAATCTCTTTTTCCGGTAACGGAAAATCCAGCAGAATATCATCCGGTAATGAGCGGTTTTCACTGCCCTGGAGATAAAACTGGCCGATAAAGGTTTGTACGATTTCATCCGGCTCAGTACCTGCCGGGACTTTCGGGAAGTAACTGCGGCTTCCCTGCACGCGGCCGTTGCGGATAAACAGGACATGAATACAGGCCAGACCGGCATCAAAATAAACCCCCACGACATCCAGGTCATCTCCGGAACCGGTGACAAACTGTTTTTCAGTGACAGCACGGACAGCCTGAATCTGATCCCGCAGACGGGCAGCCTCTTCAAAACGCAGTGCCTGACTGGCCTGCTCCATTTTTTCCACCAGTTCTGTCAGCACCTGCTGGTCTTTACCTTCCAGAAACAGGCGGACCAGGTTCACTTCTCTGTCATAGTCCTCATCACTCACCAGCCCTTTGACACAGGGCCCCAGACAGCGGCCAATCTGGTATTGCAGACACGGGCGGGAACGGTTGCGGTAGACGCTGTCCTCACACTGACGGACGGGGAACAGTTTCTGCATCAGCGCCAGCGTTTCACGCACAGCATAGGCGTTCGGGAACGGTCCGAAGTATTCCCCTTTGGCGTGTTTGGCCCCGCGGTGAACAGCCAGCCGCGGGTGTTTGTCATTGCTGCTCAGATAGATATACGGATAGGATTTATCATCACGCAACAACACGTTGTAACGCGGCTGATATTTTTTGATATAGGTGTGTTCCAGCAGCAGCGCTTCTGTTTCCGTGTGCGTCACTGTGACATCTATCTGAGCAATATTTTTAACCAGCTGCTCGGTTTTTTTCCCCGAAACCTGCGTACGGAAGTAGCTGGAAAGCCGTTTTTTCAAATCTTTGGCTTTCCCGACATAAATTACTGTGCCTTCAGCATCATACATCCGGTATACACCGGGCTGGCTGGTCACAGTTTTTAAAAATGCTTTCGCATCGAATTCAGTTACAACCGCTTTTTCCATACAGGGTACAAACTCTCTGCTCTCAGTGTTTATTCATTCATCCGGCACCACGCTGTCAATATGGATCAGTCCGTAGCGCAATGCCAGATGAGTGAGTTTAATATCACCATTAATATTCAGCTTATTAAATATTCTATATCTATAACTGTTCACCGTCTTGCTGCTGAGACACATTTTGTCGGCAATTTGTGTGACTTTGATGCCCTGCGCTATCATAACCATCACCTGGCGCTCCTGGTGACTCAGTTTATCCAGCGGATTGCTGTCATGTGCATGCAGGCGGGTGTCAAGAATGGTCTGCTGGGCAATATCCGGTGCCACATAGCGCTGGCCCCGGCTGATAATCCGGATGGCGTGCAGTAAATCCTCACGGTCACTGCTCTGATACAAATACCCCGCCGCTCCGCTGTTCATCACTTTATACGGTGAGATCAGGCTGTGTTCATCTGTCAGGATAATCACTTTGGTTTCGGAGGTATAGCGGGTGATTTTTTTGGCGGCTTCCAGGCCGCTCATCACCGGAAAACCGATATCAAGCAGCGCCACATCCGCATGATTATCGCGGCACCAGCGCACCGCACCGGTGCTGTCCCTGACCTCCCCCGCCATTTTCATACCCGGTGTTGCCGTGATAATGGCACCAATCCCTGCACGGTAAAATTCATTCGCATTTGCCACCAATACTGAAATCACACAGAACTCCTTTCTGAATTTTCAATAAATTTACCGTAAATTATACAAGGCCTGGTTAAACCGTTATTTAATAAAGATACGATTCTTCCGGTAACAGGCTGAATATTATAAATATATTTCGCGATTAAAAATTGATTGCAGTGATGATTCAACAGAAACAGAGGACATGAAAGGAGACGGCTGCCGGGAGACAGCAACCGGAGACAAGCAGATAATGTTACGGCATATCAGGATGAAAGCGGTCAATGCTGACCAGCTGATCAAAAGGCAGTTTACCGATACGCGGATAAGGCTCACCGGCGGATTTGCCAATCGCCACCATCAGGCAGATTTCATAGTTTTCCGGCAGGTCGATAACTTCAGCCACCGCATTAAAATCAAATCCGTCCATCGGGCAGCTGTCATATCCCTGCGCTTTTGCCAGCAGCATCAGCGTCTGGGCAAAAATACCGGCACTGCGCATAATTTCATCACGCTGGGTTTCCGGTTTACCGCGATAGTAGTTATCAACCGCATTGACCATAAAATCCCGCACCAGCGGATCAGCATCACGCCAGATTTCACGGGGACGGGAACTCCAGGCTGCCACATCACCGCATAAAATCACCAGCATGGAGGCGTCCGTCATCTGCGGCTGATCCCAGCCCACTTTGCGGATATTGCGGCGTTGTGCCGAATCCTCCACCAGCAGCGGTCGCCAGTGCTGAAGGTTAAAGGCACTCGGGGCGTTTTCCATCGCCAGTGACAACAGTGCTTTTTTCTCGTTAAGCGGGATTACAAAATCAGGATCAAACTTCTTGGTTGCTCTGCGCTGGCGCACGGCATCAATAACATTCATACAGACTCCTGTTTATTCCATTTATTATCCGGATGATTTATTTACCATAACATGAATTTGATTCCGGATGCGGGGTCACGATTACAACGCAAAAAAAACCCGCACTCCGGTGAGTGCGGGTTTTCAGTCATTAACTGTCAGCAGAATTATACGAACAGTTTGAACACGATGTTACCGATGGTCAGCAGACCGATGATGGTAACAAAGTAGTTAGATGCCTGACCTTTGTATTTGCTCAGAGCCGGTACGCGGTTAACAGCATACATTGGCAGTAAGCACAGCAGTGATGCGATGATTGGTGCACCCATTGCTTCAATCAGGTCCAGGATGTTCGGGTTGATGTAAGCGATGAACCAGGTAGAACCCATGATGAAGACCATAGAGATCAGGTTCAGTTTACCAACGCTGACTTTGTTTTTGTCGCCACCGAACGCAAATTTCAGTAACAGACCGTTCATACCTTCCAGAGTACCCAGGTAGTGACCGAAGAAGGATTTGAAGATTGCAACCAGTGCGATGATTGGTGCAGCCCAAACCAGGATAGTCGCCAGAGTACCGTTAGCGCCGCCCACGTTGTTGAAGTGGTAAGCCAGGTAAGTCAGAACAGGAATGTTCATCTCTTTCGCTTCAGCCATGTTAGCCGGAGACAGCGCGAACAGGCAGCTGAATGCGAAGAACATAACCACACCCACCATCAGTAAACCTGCGCGGGAGATGATTTTGTTAACTTTCTGCTCGGTGAAATCTTTACCGCACGCCGCTTCGTATTCTTCACGTTTTGATACCACGAAAGAAGATACGATTGGTGAGAAGTTGAAAGAGAACACCATGATGGAAATACCCAGCCATACTGTTACCAGGATACCGCTGTGACCGAACAGCTGGAAGCTGTCTGCGTTCACACTTTCAAATACGGCAGTGTTCCAGTAAGGGATCAGAGCCAGAGATAACAGTACCAGGCTGGCAATGAACGGGAATACCAGGTAGCTCATTACGCGGACCATCAGATCTTTACCGAAGTAAATAATGACAGCCATTGCTAACAGCAGAATCAGTGCAACCACACCCCGGTTCAGCGGCATCATGCCCAGCTGCTGTTCCCAGAATGCCATAAAGGTATTGGTGATGGTTACGCCGTAGATCCACAGGAGCGGACAGATTGCGAAGAAGTACAGGAAAGTGATGACAACACCACCGCCTTTACCAAAGTGCTCTTCAACAGTTTCTGTGATATCGCCTGACGGATTTTTGCCTGACAGACATAAACGTGCTAATGCGCGGTGACATAAGAACGCAATCGGATATGCCAGAACCAGCATGATCAGAATCGGGATCAGGCCACCGTAACCGGCACGGATCGGGAAGAATAGTACCCCTGCACCTATAGCAGTACCGAACAGACCGAGTGTCCAGGTCGTGTCCGATTTACGCCAGCTTTTATACTCAGCCGGAATCTGGGTTTTGTCAGTACTCATGTTGCTTTTCCTTTTAAAAGACTATGCAAATATTATTTTTCGTGGGTACCAATAATTTCAGAGATACGAGTCAGGTCAATGTTCCCGCCGGAAATGATGCTGACTGTCTTCTTGTGTTCGATATATTTTTTCAGTTTCCCGCTAAGAATCGCAGCAGACGCCAGTGCACCGGCACCTTCGGTCACTACTTTGTTGCGCTGGATTAACGCAATCATGCTTTCGCGGATTTCTTCTTCTGTTACCAGAATGATGTCTGTCACCAGCTCTTTCACGATGTCATACGTGATACTGCCCGGAGTCGAAACATCACAACCATCTGCCACAGTACCGGCATCACGATGGGTCGTGATTTTACCAGCACGATATGATGCTTCCATACCATGAACGTTTTCAGATTGGACACCGATCACATTAATAGTCGGGTTGATGGATTTCAGAGCAACTGCAACACCGGCAATCAGACCGCCGCCGCCGATTGGAACGATAACGTTATCGACGTCATACAGATCTTCAAGGATTTCCAGACCGATAGTCCCCTGACCTGCGATTACTTTTTCATCATCGTATGGCGGGATAAAGATACGGCCTTCCTGCTCAATGATCTCTCTTGCTTTAGCAATCGTGTCATTGAAGTTATTACCGTGCAGAACAACTTCTGCAGAGTAATCTGAGGTTGCTGCAATTTTGGATTTTGGTGCACCGGTAGGCATAACAACTTTGCCGTTGATACCTAACATAGCGCAGGATAAAGAAACGCCCTGAGCATGGTTACCGGCTGAGCAGGCAACGATGCCCTGTGCTCTTTCTTCTGGTGTCAGCGAACTTAACTTGTTAAATGCACCACGGAGTTTAAATGAACCTGTGCGCTGCATGTTCTCAAATTTTAAGTGGATTGTGCCGTTGCACTTTTCACTTAAATAGTTGGACTTCGGCATACCCGTTTTATAGACATGTCCTCTGATGGTTTTTTGTGCATCAATGATATCTTTAATGGTTACCGGCAGATCGTATGTAATCATGACAAACCTCGTCCTATCTTTTTATATATATTAAAATTGAGTCTAACTATACCGACAAATTTAAAAACAACTGTATTTCAAATCATATTTTTAAAATATTCCCGAAAAACTTTCTCAACGTGTGATCCAATCCAAACTTCTTTCGGTTTTCTGTCTTTTTTAATGTTTTATATTTCATTTCAAGTTAAATGAAAATGACTTAATGTTGAGTATTTGTTAAATATCGGCAATGGGATTAACATTTAGTTGCGCAATGCAATCCCTTTCCCGTTTTTTGTTATCCATGCTATGTTTTTGTTAAAAAATAACTGCGTAAAAAGACGTACAAATGATCCCGTCACGTAAAAAAGGGCATGTATTTTGACAAAAATTAATCTTACCAAGGCCTCATCTTACAGCAAAATATCCTGATTTTTTTAACAATCCTGAAAATGCAATGTGATTCAAATCACTATAAATATTATATCTGATTGTTTATTAAAGATTTGAATGTTTTTTACTCATTGCAACCCTGATTTGCGGCAGATCGTAACATGTTCAGTTGTTCTGCACGCATTATCACCGGGTGCTAACCCAAGCCAAATTCGGATAAAAAATCATCAAATCATTTATTTATATGTTAATGATTCCCATTTATAGCCGGAGTGTTACATTTCCATGACATAAATCGTAACGTTTTTTTGCCTGACAGCCCGAAAAAGTGTTCACTTTAGGAAACAGCTAAATGGCTGTTTTTTTGGCCTGAATCTGTGTTTTTTTTAACCTTGCAATTAATTAAATATATATTTAATTTGTGACAATTTTATTTATCAGACATCTTTAAACCAAAATTAAACAATGAAAAATATTAATTTATTGAATGCTATTTTTAATAATCAAAAATGATATCTGGCTATTTTTTTATAACCCGATTTTTTCCTTTTTATTTCCTCCCGGACGGAAATAGCCGGTTTTTGTCTGTGGATATAGTCGCTAATGTCAACATAAGCCAACTACGACAGACGGATAAGAATTTAAGACTTCAATATTGCGATTTTTCAGATTTAATATTTACTGTGAAAATAATCAGCCCATGTGATAAATCCATTGCTGCACAGCATTAAAACGGAAGAAAATGTTATTTTGCTAAAATCGATTCAGTCATAAGAATGGTTTTATGCGCCGCTGACACAATTATCTGTTACAACATCCTGCTCCCCCTGCAGATACTTACCGGTGTGACAATCCTCATACTTCCTCAATCATGGCGGCTTTGCCATTGCATTCCGGGACAGCCATGCTGTAATGATTTACGACTTAAGTGTTAACCCCGGTAAACAGGAGAATGTATATGTTCGACTTGACAGGTAAAATCGCAGTGGTTTCCGGCGGCGCCAAAGGGATCGGGCGCGGCATCGTCACCGCGCTGAAAAAGGGCGGTGCCACCATTGTTATCGCCGATATTGATGAAAGAACCGGCAGCGCAACCGCTGCAGAGCTGGAAACAGACTTTATGGCACTGGATGTGACCTCTCAGTCTCAGTGCCGCACTGTTATCAGTAAGGTCAGAGAAAAGTACGGTCGTCTGGATATCCTCTGCTCAAATACCGGTATTTTCCCGCAATGCACCATCAAATCCATGACGGAGCAGGACTGGGATACCATGCAGAAGGTGAACGTGAAGGGGATGTTTTTCCTGGTTCAGGCCGCGCTGGGTGTGATGGAAGAACAAAAATATGGCCGGATCGTGATTACCTCTTCCATTACCGGTCCGGTCACCGGCTTTCCGGGCTGGAGCCATTACGGCGCAAGCAAAGCTGCACAGCTCGGCTTTATGCGCAGTGCCGCGCTGGAATATGCCCGTCTCGGGATCACCATTAACGCAGTCCAGCCGGGCAATATCCTGACTGAAGGACTGAAAGCACAGGGTGAAACCTATCTGAACCAGATGCGTGCCACTATTCCGACGCACACGCTCGGTGAGCCGGAAGATATCGGTTATGCTGCGGCGTTCCTTGCCTCTGATGAAGCTAAATACATCACCGGACAGACCATCATTATTGACGGCGGCCAGATTTTACCGGAATCCCCGGAAGCGCTGCTCTGATAAAACAGCACGGGTGAGGATACCGCCCGGTATCCTCTTATCTGCCCTGCTCCCTCGCGGCAGCAATCAGTGTCTCACCCAGATAGCTTTTCTCTGAGGTAATCCCCGGCAATACCAGATAGTATCCGCCGCCGAACGGTTTGATGTAACGCTCAAGCGGTTCGCCGTTCAGCCGCTTCTGGGTATCAATAAAGCCTTTTTTCAAATCCTTCTGGAAGGAGATAAATACCAGCCCCATATCCAGTTGCCCGGACGGGGTCAGCCCCAGCGAGTAGCTGTAGCTGCGGCGGCGCAGTTTGGCCACATGCCGCTCTGTGGAGCGTGGTTCAGCGCGGCGCATGTGGGAATCAAATAAGACCCGGTCACCGTGCGGATCCTGCTTAAAGTCCGGGTCGTCGTGCTCATGCTCTTTTCCCATCGGCGCACCACTGGCTTTGTGACGGCCAAAATCATTTTCCTGATCTTCCAGCGGTGTCCGGTCCCAGAATTCCAGCTCAAAACGGATAAGGCGTACCGCCTGATAACTGCCGTTCTCCGCCCAGGCGGGTTCCCGGCCGGTGATCCAGACCAGGTCGTTCATCAGGGCATCATCACCGGCATCGGCATTACCGGTACCGTCTTTAAAGCCAAACAGGTTAACCGGTGTTGTGCGGCATTCAATATCCCGTGCGGGCAGAAAACCGTCAATTTTCCACAACGGAGCTACCCGGCCTGAGAGGCGGCGCAACACTTCACGCAGTGCATAAATCACCGTTTCACGGCTGTTGGCACAAAACTGCAGCAGGATATCCCCGCCGCACCAGTCCGGATCAAGCCTGTCGTTCGGGAACGCCGTCATGGCTGTAAATTTTTGTGGTTTCAGTGGCGATAAACCGAAACGCTCATCAAACAGGGAGTGGCCGAGAGAGACCGTCACTGTCAGTGCATCCGCCGTCAGTGCCGTACCGAGAATTCCGGATTCCGCCGGCGGCATTCTGTCATCACCCGGTGCCGCCGCCTGACGGTTGCGGGTCAATTCCGCAATACAACCGGTCAGCCGCCGGAAAACATCTTCAACCTCATCCAGCGTTTTAACGGTCAGGTTCAGTGACAGAAAAATGGCCTCTTTCTGCTCCGGTGTGATAACCCCGGCCTGATGTTTGCCAAGGTACGGAATTTCCCGCAGCCGCGCGCTGTTATCACACGCCGCCGGTGCTGCTGCAGCAGAAAAAGCCGGTAACCCGCCGGACAACAGAACACTCCCTGCCCCCAGCCATTTCAGGGTATTTCGTTTGCTGAGACTGACAGACTCTTCTGTCTCAGTCAGATTCACTTTGCCGTGTTTCATGGTTCATTCCGGTATTTGTAATACACGTCTATTTTCAGTTCAGCGCGCAGTTGTGCCAGAGATTCTGCCAGCAGCGTCAGGTCTGCATAGAGTTGCTGTTTATCTTCCGGTGTCAGTTTCTCATATTCCGCATACTGCCCCCGGGTATCCCGGTAACGGGCTATTACCGCATCCGGCCCCGCAAACTGCTTTCTGAGTGTCTCATTGGTTTTTGCGGATAATAACGGCGCCAGCCCGCTGACAATGCGCCGGGCCCCTTCAATATTGGCGGCGATATCTGACAGATCTGAACGACTGTAGCGGTTTTCATCACCACTCAGTTTAGTGCTGAGAATCAGCTCAATACTGTCATCCGCAGATTGCACCAATTTTGCCGCCGGGAGGGTTTCCACGTCGATCCGCTGTTTCAGATCGTTAATATTGCGCAGCAGATCGGCGGTAGCGGTCTGAGCGGCAGCGGGATCATTTTGGGCAAAGAGTGCATATTCGATGCGGTGAAACCCGGTGAATTTCGGATCCTGCTCGCGGCTGAGAAAATAGCCGGCATGAGGGTTAATGACCCTGTCAGCGTGGCCGAAAACCACCACTGCCGCGCGGATAACCTCATAATCATAATGTGCCTGAATATAAGCCTGCCGTGCGGCTGCCATATCCCCCGCGGCCAGCGCTTTTTGCAGCAATTGCAGCTGATGTTCAGCCGCAGCTGTCTGTTTCCCCATCATCGTCATGTAATCCGCCACAACCGGACGGAATTTTTCCGGTGACGGAATATCCCCTTTGGCGATCACCACATCACTGCCGGTATCCGGATTACCTGCACGGTATTTTTCCGCATAGCCGGGAGCGCTGAGCAGCAGTGATGCCAGAACCAGTACGGCAGTCCGGTTAATCCGCATGTTTTTTTCCTCTGCGGCAGAACAGCGCAATAATCACCAGCCAGTACACCACAAAAGTAATGACACTCAGGCCGATAGGCTGCGCACGGTAACCGAACAGGCTGGCCAGGAAGCTGCCGGTGGTACCGGTGTCATCCAGCCAGTTGGTGGTATCCCACAGCGGATAGATGAGGAAATCATTCAGTTCGATATCATGTTCGGTCAGCAGGTTGACGATTTCTTCCGTTCCCTTAAGCAGCAGCGAACAGGCAAGGAACAACAGCACAATACCGGTGATACGGAAAAACCATTTCCAGGCAATTTTCCGGTAAGTGAACAGGAACAGCCACAACGTCAGTGCCGCTACCGCGATACCGGCCACGGCTTCCCCGGTAAATGACCACATGTTGTCTGCATTCAGCCCCATCACAATACCGGAGAGGAACACCACGATTTCACTGCCTTCACGGGCTATCGCGATCGCCACAATAAACAACGCGCCCCACCAGGAGTGCTGCCGGGCACTGTCATTCATCTCCTGCTCAATACCGGATTTCAGTGATGCGCTGTGCTGCTGCATCCAGTACACCATCTGCACGATCAATACCGCAGCAAACAGCGACATACCGATCATAAAGTATGTCTGGCCGCTGTCATCCAGCACATTAAACACACCATAGATAAGCAGTGCGAGAAAGAGTGACAGCGCAACACCGAGTGCCACTCCGCCCCAGAGATAGCGACGCCCTGCGGCGGCATCCGGGTGCTGTTTAATCCACGCATAGATGATGCCGACCACCAGCAGAGCTTCAAAGCTTTCACGCCAGACGACAAAAAGAACCTGTCCCATAATTAATTCCTGTGAACTGACACTTATTCCGCGATGATCTCACCGGCCGGATGCGACAGATGAAAATCATCAAAAAAGGTATATTTTCCGGGTTTGAGCGGTGCAATCACCACCACGGAAGATGCCCCCGGAGCCAGCACTTTCTCTTTGCGCAGTTGGGTACTTTCAAATTCGACCGGTTCGGTGCCGGTATTGGAGATTTTAATGCGGATCGGCGTTTTCGCGGGTACCTTCAGTACCGGCGGTGTCAGTTCGCCGTTATTCATTTCCAGTTCGACAGTGAATTTCTCTGCCGCTGCGGCGGGCAGTGATATAAGGGAGAGCACCGATAAACACAGTGCCATAACAACGAGTTTCATGAGTGACCTCAGCGGGATAGTGACATCCGGTGTCCGGACAGCAGACCGCGGTTACCGGCCTGCTGTTTTCCTTAAATAATAAACTCAGTAACTGCCTTTGCGGCCGGTACCGGCATACTCGAAGTCCCAGGAGACATCAAACGGCTCAAACCACGGAGCAACACCGGTTTCTTTATCGATATGACGACCGAAAGCCACGTTGTCGTTCATGCTCGGCGGAGAGATGCGGTATTCGACGCGGTATTTACCGTAACCATCCAGTTTCAGGTTTTCACCGTAGTGCGGGCCGTCGCTGGCAACCATCGCCATAAAGGTGCCGGACTGTGCTTTTTTCGGATCATCCAGTTTAGTGACTTTGTAATCCACTTTCAGATACGGGATCCAATCCCCTTCCGCGAAGCCATTCGGGTTTTCCTCAACGGCGTGGATATCTGCTTCCAGGTGGATGTCTGACTTATCCGCCGCGAGGTGATGCATTTCATGTTTGCCTTCCACTGCCATGGTAATCGGCTGCAGATATACACCCTGAATCTCCATACCATTTTTGATAACAGGTTGTCCGAGCGGATATTCCAGTGCCAGGGCAGAGGTTGATACCACGCCCAGTAATGCTGCTGCCACACTCATCCCGATACGCATGCTGATTCCTCATTGTCATTATACAAATAGTACTGACAATAATAATCATTACCATTTGCACTGCTCAAGTAAAAGTTATCGCTTACCGCCACATTTTTCAATGAAACGGTTACATTTCCACCGGGATTGAGCTACGAAATACATCCGCAAAGGCAATGTCCGGCAGGAAATATCCGCTGTTGTATAATTTGCACGGATGCGTTACATCTTAAGCAGCCTTCAGCAAATGAGATCACACTGATGCAAGCCGATATTGTGCTGTTCGACGATTTTGAAACACTGGATGTGTTCGGCCCTGCTGAGATTTTCGGCCGTTCCCCGCATTACACACTGAATTACTGCTCCCTCAGCGGTGGTGTGATCACCAGTTCACAGGGAGCACAGATAATAACAACGGTATTTGAGCCGGAGAAAACCGCGTTAATGCTGGTGCCGGGTGGCCAGGGCACACGGCAGCTGGTCAGTGATGAGGGCATGCTCACGGCGTTGCGTACGGCAGCACAGCATGCACAATGGTGCCTTTCCGTCTGTACCGGTTCGGCTCTTCTGGCAGCGGCCGGTGTGCTTGACGGCAGACGGGCGACATCCAATAAACGTGCCTGGCAATGGGTAACCTCCCTGTCCGCGCAGGTAAACTGGGTGAAAAAGGCACGCTGGTGTGCGGACGGCCGTTTTTATACCTCTTCCGGTGTATCGGCGGGCACGGATATGGCGCTGGCATTTATTGCTGATCGCCACGGTGAGGCCGCAGCGGAAGAGATCGCACAACACATTGAATACCGGTGGCATAATGATGCCGGCGATGACCCCTTTGCCGTATAAAAACTGGACGACAGGCAACCATTTACGACATAATAGCGCCTCTGAAATAAAACCGGCGGATGTTTATGTTAGAAACTATCGGATTTGTGCTACTGGTGAGTACCTGCGGCGACGATGCCTGCGAGGCACTGCCGGTCACGGAAGATATCTATACCAGACATGAGTGCGAACTCCGCCTGAAATATATCGCCAAACGCCGTCCCAACCTCTACTTCATGTGTAACGAGGTGATGCGGGAAAACGGCTCCGGTGATGACGACAGCCCCGGAATTCCGGATGATCCGGAAGACACACTCCCACCGGATGAGCAGCCGTAACCGCTTAACTGAACGGATTAATTCCCTGTTTTATCAGACGCCGGAAACGGAAAATCGCCCAGCCGTTGATCACCAGAAACGTCGATTCAATCAGTGTGCCACCGACCGTTCCCAGCCAGGCGTTATACACCACCCAGCAGGCCGTTGAACACCAGATCACATACCGCATACGCAATCCCGTCAGCAGGAAAAACGCAAAGGTGCTCATCAGGGTGCCCGTTACCGGCAGCACTTCCTGCCAGGTACGGATATTAGGCACCGCCAGAACCAGTGTCAGTGAAACAAATAACCAGAGCACCCAACGCTGACGATGGCTGATAGACACATAAGTCCGGATACTGTTGAGCGTGGCACTGATCCCGGCGGGATATGCACCGAGCAGAAAAAAGTGGGATGCCATAATGGCAGTGTAAATTGATAACCGGATTTTGAGTTTCCGCTCATTGCGCTGGACAAAAACCGTCGTGCCGATAATAAACGCAACAATACCGAGCCCCTGCCCTGCGTAATACAGATAGTCCATCTTCCCCTGCCGTAATCACATGCTGAATGGTTTTAATTATTGTGCTGCCAGCATAAACATAATTTGTTCAGGTTGCGAGCGATTGCACGTTTCAGACATTAAAAAAGAGGCCTCAGCCCCTTTTCTTATTGCATCATGCCGTTATCACATGTGCAGTGGTATCAGCATGCCATATAGCCCGGATAATGTGTCTCGATTTTGTGATAAGTTCGGGTCTTCTTATTGTCGTCCTGAATGACACAGATTCTGCTTTTTGACTTCAGCGCCTGCGGGATTTTTTCCGCGTTTTCATCTGCGGCAGCTGCAATAAAGATGTTAATTTTTGATTTCCCTTTACTGTATGTATAGGGCATTCCTAACAAACGTCTCGCCGCTCTGTTAGTTCGCATAATAAACTCCTCATTGTTGTGAACGTTCACCTATTATAGCAACTTACTGAAAATAATAAAGTTTTCCCTAAGTGGCTGATTTACCGCCTGCATAATGGTATTTCCGTGCCCTATCCTGTATGTTGGATACGACCTGTTCACTGACCGGGAGAGTCTGATAAATGGCGTGTATTTTTTGTGATATCGCGGCGGGGAAAGCCCCCTGTCATAAGATCTGGGAAGATGAGCATTATCTGGCATTTTTGTCGATATTTCCCAATACCGACGGTTTTACGGTGGTGATCCCGAAGGCGCATTACCCGAGCTATGCGTTTGACCTGGAAGACGATGTTCTGACCGGCCTGGTGCTGGCAACTAAAAAAGTGGCAAAAGTTCTGGAAAAGGCATTTCCGGATGTCGCACGCTGCGGCATGTTTTTCGAGGGCTACGGGGTGGATCATATCCACAGTAAACTCAGCCCGATGCACGGCACCGCAGATATGACAGAATGGCGGCCGATCGAGCATAAACAGCCCGCATTTTACACACAGTATCCGAGATTTTTGTCATCCCACGACTGTGAGCGGGCAGATGATAAGAAGCTGGCTGAACTGGCGGCGGCTATCCGCGCAGGTCAGGAAAAGTGAGTGATTCCGGTGGTGCCTTCACCACCGGAATGTTGTGTCAGCGGACTTCGCACCCGACCACAGTGGCATACCCGAGACCATCACTGTCCATCATCAGCAGACACTGCGGGCTGAGGGTTTCCATCGCTTTTATCAGCATCATTGCCATCACAAAAACCGCTTCCCTGTCAGCGCTGACCTGATTATCCGCAATATAAATATTATTTTTCAGGAAAGTACGGCGCTGTGCTTTATTGCAGTACTGATAAATCACATCCTGCGCCAGTTCATTTTCCCGCATCAGCCAGAATGATTTCTCTTCCTCTTTATCCAGCAGATTCATTTTTTCCATCATCGGCAGATCGGCGGTTAACTGCATTTCATTGATCGGCATAAAGCGGGACAAACTACCGTTAAACGGAAATGTATTGCGCTCAAAATAGTAGCAGGATGTCAGCAGAATAGCGCCTGCCATTTCGTGATAAGCCGGTATCTGACCCGCCTGCCAGATATTCAGTCCGACCAGCAGCCACATGGCGCTGTTATCTTCCTCATCAAACAGATGGCCGATATCATCCGGTGTCTGAATGAATTCAGTCGCACAACCCCAGATTTTCGTTACATTGCGCTCAATTTCTGTATTTTGCAGCTGATTCGGGGTGATCACATACACGGTTTTCAGTTTTGACTGATAACCTTCATGCTGCTGATTCAGATCTTTCGCCAGCGCGGTAAAAATAGCCTCAACCGAATGGTCATAACCGGCAAGCAGTTGTTTATCTTCTTCATCTGTCCGTTGTTTCCGCTCTGAGGTATAAACCTGTTTAACACTTTTCGGCATCAGCAATGAAACCCCGGTCACCATCAGTCTGCGCTGGCACCAGTTGACCCACTCATTACGTTTGAAATTAATGGAAGCATTCCAGCTCTGACAGGCAATCCGCGCCTGCTCATGACGGTGCATGGCGTAAGTGAACAGACACATCCAGATCAGAATGTATGGCAGATAGATAAAAATCAGTACTTCCGTCAGCGGGAGTTTGAAAATATAAAAATCGAGAAAAAAGATAAGGGCCAGAACGACGAACAGCAACCCCAGCCACAGCGTAATTTTGGCGCCCGGTGCATCACGTTTAACCGGAAATTCAGGAACAGGCCACGACATCGGAATATAGCTCCATGCTGAAAGAAATACAGATATGCCGCTCCGGGCTGCCGGAACGACGTCAGTGTTTGTTATAAAAAGAGAGATCACAAAAAATCGTGACTGATACAGGGAAATAACGGCAGACCGGTTAAAAACTTTAATGGGACAGCATGAGACAGATCACAAAATCCGACAGAGAACAGAGAGAAATAAACAGAAATTAAGAAAGAGGATAACTGAGAAAAAAGAGAACTGCAGGGAGAAGAAAGATGGTGGGTCGTACAGGATTCGAACCTGTGACCAATTGATTAAAAGTCAACTGCTCTACCAACTGAGCTAACGACCCATCTTTGGGATTGATTTTCAGGAATGGTGGGTCGTACAGGATTCGAACCTGTGACCAATTGATTAAAAGTCAACTGCTCTACCAACTGAGCTAACGACCCATACCTGAGTGATGCGGGAGAATCATGTGAAGTGGTGGGCGATACCGGGCTCGAACCAGTGACCCCCTCCTTGTAAGGGAGATGCTCTACCAACTGAGCTAATCGCCCACTTCAGGATGACTGCAACTTACATCATTATTATGAATGGTGGGCGATACCGGGCTCGAACCAGTGACCCCCTCCTTGTAAGGGAGATGCTCTACCAACTGAGCTAATCGCCCATTCATAACATTTACTGCTTTACTTCACTATCACAACGTTCATTCTTAATAAGAATGGTGGGCGATACCGGGCTCGAACCAGTGACCCCCTCCTTGTAAGGGAGATGCTCTACCAACTGAGCTAATCGCCCGTCGTGATGGAGGTGCATTATAGGGATCTGCGCGTTTGAGTCAACGCTTTTTCGAAAGAAAATGATCGTTCGTTGTAATTTTAGTCACCCTGTTCTGATTATCACCACCCGCGCGCAGTATGTAAGCAGAAATCGGATAAATCGTGATCGCCGTCAGATTCATTGCTGCAAAAACGCCCTGTTTTGTCATGTATTTTTCCTTCTGACACGAGAAAAATGACTTTTTCGGCCTTCTTTCCCCCTTTTCATTGAGGAATTATGTCTCAGTGCTAAAATATCCCGAATCGTATTTCTTCATCCACTACGTCTGGCGCAGACGTTATGAAAGGCATTCCAATGAGTAAAGTAAAAACCCGTTTCGCACCCAGCCCTACCGGCTACCTGCATGTGGGCGGCGCACGTACCGCTCTGTACTCCTGGCTGTACAGCCGTCACAACCACGGTGAATTTGTCCTGCGTATAGAAGATACCGATCTTGAACGCTCAACTCAGGAAGCTATCGACGCCATTATGGACGGGATGAACTGGCTGAATCTCGGCTGGGATGAAGGTCCGTACTACCAGACCAAACGCTTTGACCGCTACAATCAGGTGATCGACACCATGATTGAAAACGGTACGGCTTACCGCTGCTATTGCTCCAAAGAGCGCCTGGAAGCCCTGCGTGAAAAACAGATGGCAAATAATGAGAAACCGCGTTATGACGGTTGCTGCCGTGATCACGCTCATAACCATACCGCGGATGAGCCGCATGTGGTGCGTTTCCGTAACCCGCAGGAAGGATCTGTTATTTTTGATGACAAAATCCGCGGGCCGATCGAATTCAGCAACCAGGAACTGGATGACTTAATCATCCGCCGTACTGATGGTTCCCCGACCTATAACTTCTGTGTGGTTGTCGATGACTGGGATATGGAAATCACCCATGTTATCCGTGGTGAAGACCATATCAACAACACACCGCGCCAGATCAACATCCTGAAAGCTCTCGGTGCGCCGGTACCGGAATATGCCCACGTCTCCATGATCAACGGTGATGACGGCAAGAAATTATCCAAACGCCATGGTGCAGTGGGTGTGATGCAGTACCGCGATGACGGCTATCTGCCGCAGGCACTGCTGAACTACCTGGTGCGTCTGGGCTGGTCTCACGGCGATCAGGAAATCTTCAGCATTGAGGAAATGACGGAGCTGTTCACCCTGGAAGCCGTCAGCAAATCCGCCAGTGCATTCAATACTGAGAAATTACAGTGGCTCAACCACCACTACATTAACAGCATGCCTGCGGAAGAAGTGGCTGTGTACCTGCAATGGCATATTGAGAACGCCGGGATTGATACCCGCAACGGCCCTGAACTGGCAGACCTGGTCCGCCTGCTGGGCGAACGCTGCAAAACACTGAAAGAAATGGCGGAAACCTGCCGTTACTTCTATGAAGACTTTGACAGCTTCGATGCCGATGCCGCGAAAAAACATCTGCGCCCGGTTGCCCGTCAGCCGCTGGAAGTGGTTAAAGCCAAACTGGCTGCACTGACCACCTGGACACCGGAAGCTGTACACGAAGCCATTCAGGCAACCGCTGATGAACTGGAAATCGGGATGGGTAAAGTCGGTATGCCGTTACGTGTTGCTGTGACCGGTGCCGGTCAGTCTCCGGGCCTGGATGTGACCGTACATGCGATTGGTCAGTCCCGCTCTCTGGCGCGTATCGATATGGCGCTGGCCTTTATTGCTGAGCGCGAAGCACAGTAATCACTATCTGCTGCCTGATACCCGGTCCTGTGCCGGGTATTTTTTTGTCATTTTACTGAATTGACGGCTTTTTCATCGGTCGCACACGAATTTCATATTAAGCCGTTGACAGCTCAGGGAACCTTGCCTATTATGCTGCGCGTCCGGTCGATTTTATCGGGGCTATAGCTCAGCTGGGAGAGCGCTTGCATGGCATGCAAGAGGTCAGGGGTTCGATCCCCCTTAGCTCCACCAAATCTTTGGTGAATGATAAATACCGTGACATCCGGTTTTCCGGGGCTATAGCTCAGCTGGGAGAGCGCTTGCATGGCATGCAAGAGGTCAGGGGTTCGATCCCCCTTAGCTCCACCAAATTCAAACCCCGGTCTCTGACCGGGGTTTTTCGTTTCTGCCTTCCTGTCATTGTGCGGTATACCCGCCATCCACCGGATAAAAACCGCCGGTACAAAAACGACTGTCATCTGATAACAGAAACGCTACCATTTTTGCCACCTCTTCCCGTGTTGCCATCCGCTTCATCGGGTGACTCTCCGCCATCATTGCCTGCACATCCTGCGGTAACGCCAGAATATTCGGTGTCGCCACATAGCCGGGACCGACCGCATTAATCCGCACGCCCTGCTCTGCATATTCCAGTGCCGCCGCGCGGGTCAGCCCGAGTACCGCGTGCTTGGCGGCGGTATAAGGTGCAATTCCCGCAATACCGGTGACGCCGTTACAGGCTGATAAATTCACCACCGCCCCGCCGCCGCTTTTGATAATGGCAGGAATAGCGAATTTCATCCCGAGAAATGTGCCGGTCACATCCGTAGCCATCACATCCTGCCAGGCCTCAAAATCGTAATCCTCAATCTTCACACCATGCGGTCCGGTGATCCCGGCATTGTTTACCAACCCGTGTAAAGCACCGAATTTATCTGACACTGTGCTCACCATCCGCTTACAATCGCTCAGTTTACGTACATCTGCTTCAATTGCCAGCACGCTATCTCCCGTAGGATCCCACTCATTTATGGCCTTTTGCAGATGTTCCGGATTCCGCCCGGTAATCGCAACTTTAGCCCCCCTTTTCAGTAATTCACGGGCAATTCCTTCACCCACCCCGGTTGATGCACCAGTAACCAGGATAATCTTCTGTTGAAAGTCTGTCATAGCATCACCTTTTAATTAACTTTGGTTAACTAAAAGCTTAATTGATTAACTTTTGTTAATCAACTTTCTTTTCCTGATTTTGCCTTTCGGCTAAACTAAGGGGGAGGATAAAAGGGAGGTGTTATGTCATTCAAGGAACTGGAAAATACACTGTCATTGTTACAGTGCACATTAGTAGCGCAACGGACCATCTGCTCACCTGAAAAGGTGACGTGGGCACAGTATGACGTAATGGAAATGTTGCGCCTTCAGGGGGATTTAACCCCGTCGGATTTAAGCCAGAAACTCGGGATTTCGCGCCAGAATGTCTCGAAATCATTACGGGCGCTGAAAAAACACCAGTTTGTTTCCCAGTATCAGTCGGAGACCGATAAACGGGAACTGGTGACCCAGCTGACACCGGAAGGTGAAGAGTTTCTGTCCCGCGCGGCGACAGGACGCACCCGCAATGCAGAAAAAGTATTTGCAAGTCTGGATGACGATGAACAGCGCCAGTTTCGTATACTGAGCCGGAAAGTCATCGATGCACTGACCCGGGATCAGTGAGCGGGACGTTTAAGCGGTTTTATCAGGCCACTTAAACCTTCGGTTTTAATCGCAAGGGTGAGTTGCATCAGCTGCCCCAGGCGCCCTTCCGGGAAACTGTCTTTACGGGCAAACCAGAGCAGGTATTCCTCGGGAAGGTCAATTAAACGGCAACCTTTGTATTTACCAAATGGCATAGCCGTGTTAGCGACTGCCACTAAATCTTCTTTCTCCATCATCTCTCCTGATGTGACTGAAACGGTCTTCTGCGGAAGACCGTTTTTCAGCCTGTCTGTCAGTTCAGCAGTGCAATAAACTCATCTTCATTGATCACTTTAATACCCAGCTCTTCCGCTTTGGCCAGCTTGGAGCCTGCAGCTTCCCCGGCAACCACCAGATCGGTTTTCTTCGAGACACTGCCGGTGACTTTCGCCCCCAGAGCCGTCAGACGATCTTTCGCCTCATCACGGGTCAGGATCTGCAGTGAGCCGGTCAGCACAACCACTTTACCGGCAAACGGGTTATCCAGTGCCGATGCATCTACCGCCACCACATCCGGCCAGCTGATACCGACATCTCCGGTCAGATCAGTGATAACCTCGCGGTTGTGCTGCTCGCGGAAGAAATTGACCACATGCTTCGCGACAACCTCCCCGACATCAGGAACGGCTTTCAGTGCTTCTGTATCCGCCTGCTGTAAGGCATCCAGGGTTCCGAAATGTTCTGCCAGATTGGCCGCCGTGGCTTCGCCGACTTCGCGGATCCCCAGCGCGTAAAGGAAACGGGCAAATGTAGTCTGTTTTGATGCCGCCAGCGCGTCAGTCAGTTTCTGTGCGGATTTCGGTCCCATGCGATCCAGCCCGGTCAGCTTACCGGGGGTCAGACGCCACAGATCCGCCGGGGTCTTCACATACTCCGCATCCACCAGTTGGTCGATAATTTTATCCCCCAGCCCGTCCACATCCATGGCACGGCGGGACACAAAATGTTTGAGTGCTTCTTTGCGCTGTGCCCCGCAAATCAGACCGCCGGTACAGCGGGCAACCGCCTCGCCTTCCACCCGCTCAATATCTGACCCGCACACCGGGCAACTGAGCGGAAATTCAATATCCCGCGCATCCGCCGGACGCTCTGATTCCACCACACCCACCACCTGCGGGATCACATCCCCGGCACGGCGGATAACCACGGTATCGCCGATTTTCAGACCGAGACGGCTGATTTCATCCGCATTATGCAGTGTGGCATTACTGACCGTCACACCGGCCACCAGCACCGGCTCCAGACGGGCAACCGGGGTAATCGCACCGGTACGGCCGACCTGGAATTCCACATCACGGACAACGGTCATCTGTTCCTGGGCCGGGAATTTAAAGGCAGTCGCCCAGCGCGGGGCGCGGGACACAAAGCCCAGCGCCTCCTGGAGTGCAATGGAATCCACTTTAATCACCACGCCGTCAATATCAAAACCCAGCACCGGACGGCTCTCTTCCACCTTGTGATAGAAATCCAGCACCGCCTGACTGCCGGTGCAGCGCATCACACGATCACTGACCGGTAAGCCCCAGGCTTTAAATTGCTGCAGGCGATCATAGTGACTGCCCGGCAGTGTGCCGCCTTCCAGCACGCCCACGCCGTAACAGAAGAAAGTCAGCGGGCGTTTGGCTGTCACCGCCGGATCCAGCTGGCGCAATGAACCGGCTGCGGCGTTACGCGGGTTGGCAAACACCTTGCCCCCGGTGCGGCGCGCTTCCTCATTCATGGCTTCAAAGCCTTTCTGCGGCATAAAGACTTCGCCGCGGATCTCAATACGCTGCGGGATATTTTCCCCGCGCAGTTTCAGCGGAATAGCGCGGATGGTCCGCACATTGGCGGTAATGTTTTCCCCGGTGGTACCGTCCCCCCGGGTGGCTGCCTGCACCAGACTGCCGTTTTCATACAGCAGACTGACCGCCAGGCCGTCGAGTTTTAACTCACAGCAGAATGTCAGATCCTGCGTGTCTTTCAGACGGTCACGTACACGTTTGTCAAAGGCAAGATAGCTCTCCTCATCAAACACGTTATCGAGTGACAGCATCGGAATCTCATGGCGCACCTGTTCAAATGCACTCAGCGGTGATGCCCCGACCCGCTGTGTCGGGGAATCCGGTGTGATAAGTTCCGGATGCTCCGCTTCCAGCGCTTTCAGACGCTGCATCAGGCGATCATATTCCGCATCCGGCACTTCCGGGTTATCCAGCACGTGATAACAGTATTCATGATGGCGCAGTGTGGCGCGCAGCTGTTCAATGTCGTTTTCGTTATTTTTTGGCATCATAGTGATCTGCAATCTGTTTATACCTGAAAAAAACCCCCGTCATTGCGGGGGTTTTTGTGCGATTTGTGTGTCTCAGTTCTGTTTGGCGACGAGAACTTTGCGGATGCGCGCCTTGTACACCTCGATTTTCTGCGGTGTCAGCATTTTGCGCTCCTCATCCAGAACCACGCCGCCGACATCAGAGGCGATACGCTGAGCAGCCTGTAACATCAGCTTGAAGTTCTGGTTTGCGTCACCGTAAGACGGCACCATCATAAACATGGCCACGCCCGGGGTTTCGATCTCTTCCATCTGCTCCGGTACAAACGTGCCCGGATTCACCATATTGGCCAGACTGAATAACACCGGACCACTGCCTGCCGGATCGACATGGCGGTGATAGATGTTCATCGCCCCGAAACGGAACCCGGCCTGCTCGATAGCGGTGCGCAGAATATCACCTGCGACCATCTGTCCCGGATGGGCGGACACAAACAGTGCCAGCACAATCTCATTGTTCTCTGCACTGCTGCGCGGCGCTTCCTGAACCGGTTCCGGTTCAGTTACCGGCTCTTCTGTGTGAGGCATGTCAGTTTCAGCGGCAGTGATCACCGCGGCTGTTGTCATGACCTCCGGAGCCGGAGCTGCCGGTGCCTGTGCTTCCTGCTCAAGGGCATCAAATAATCCGATTTGCGGCTCTGTTTCCGGTGCTTTTACCGGCTGACGGCGCGGGCTCTGGGCTTTCGGCATCACAGGCGGTTCTTCCGGCTCTGATGACGGATACATTCTGCCGGCAGATAATAACGGATCCTGCTCATTCTGCGCTTCTGAATACGGAGAGACCTGCGGAGCCGGATCCTCCGGTAATACAGCAGAGTGACGGGAGCCGTGTGCCTCTGACATATCATCAGCGGCTTCATCCTGCGACTCGTATTTACGACGCTTCATGGGGCGCGCGCGAAACAGGGAAGAACGCTCTTTACGGCTCGTCCACAGTCCGTGAAGTAACAATGCGATGATTGCTACCGCACCCACAACGATTAATATCAGACGCAAATCTTGCATCAGTGCTATCTCTGTTGTTTAAATTAAAGGCCACCATGGCAAAATACTATCGTTTGATTACAAGAGTATTTGTCAATGATGTTAAGTTCAAGTCCCTGCACGAATTTCTTGCAATAAAGATCATTTAATTGCTCTTTTTGACTGATTTTTCATCCTGACATTTCATTTGTGGCCGGACAAATCAATAGTTCAGTCTGATAGTATAACGTTTTCCAATCATAGGAGTGAATAGGAAGTATGACAAATCCTGTCAGGCCGCTCAGCGGCTTTGCATATGTTGCACAGGGATGGCGGCTGATGATGCGTCCGGGTCTCCGGGCCTTCGTGATTCTGCCGTTGCTGGCCAATATCGTGGTTATGGGCGGTGCACTCTGGTGGTTGTTCAGTCAGTTCGGCGGGTGGATAGCCTGGCTGATGGATAAAGTACCGGGCTGGCTGCAGTGGCTGGATTATCTTATCTGGCCGGTGGCGGTGATTTCTGTGCTGCTGATTTTCAGCTATTTTTTCAGCACGATCGCCAATATCATCGCCTCGCCGTTTAACGGCTGGCTGTCGGAGAAACTGGAAGCGGAGCTCACCGGGCGTCCCGCACCGGATCAGGGCTGGGCAGATCTGATAAATGATATCCCGCGTATTCTGAAACGTGAGATGGTCAAACTGCTTTATTACATCCCGCGTGCCGTTATTCTGCTGATCCTGTTTTTCATTCCGGGGATCGGGCAGACACTCGCGCCGGTACTCTGGTTTATTTTCGGTGCCTGGATGATGTCCGTGCAGTACGGGGATTTCCCGTTTGATAACCACAAGGTCAGTTTTCCGGAAATGAAAAGCACACTGCGCCGCGATAATATGACCAATCTCCAGTTCGGTTCGCTGGTCAGTGTGCTGACCATGATCCCGTTTGTGAACCTGTTTATTATGCCTGCGGCGGTCTGCGGTGCCACCGCGCTGTGGGTGGATCGCTACCGCGCACAGTTTGTCCGCGACTGATCCGCAACCCCCTTCCGTGCAGGGCGGTTATCACACTGCCCTGCCGTTTTCCTGCTCCTTATACTTTTTCGCTATTGATCGTCTGTCCGGTTATAAGGATATGCCGATTATGTATTTCCTTTCCGCCGGTCAGCGGGTAATGTGGTTTTATATTTAGTCTGATTATGAATAACCCTATAAGGAAAACCGATGAGTAAGATATATGAAGATAATTCGCTAACCATTGGTCACACACCGCTGGTGCGCCTCAAACATTTCGGTCACGGCAATATCCTGGCGAAAGTCGAATCCCGTAACCCGAGTTTCAGCGTCAAGTGCCGTATCGGCGCCAATATGATCTGGGACGCGGAAAAGCGCGGTATCCTGAAACCGGGTGTGGAACTGGTCGAGCCGACCAGCGGTAACACCGGGATTGCACTGGCGTATGTTGCTGCCGCCCGTGGTTACAAACTCACCCTGACCATGCCGGATACCATGAGTATCGAACGCCGCAAACTGCTGAAAGCCCTGGGTGCCAACCTGGTACTGACCGAAGGCGCGAAAGGCATGAAAGGCGCGATTGAAAAAGCCGATGAAATCAGCGCGTCTGATCCGTCCCGCTATATTGTGTTACAGCAGTTCAGCAACCCGGCCAACCCGGCGATCCATGAAAAAACCACCGGTCCGGAAATCTGGGAAGACACTGACGGCAATGTGGATGTTGTGGTTGCCGGTGTCGGTACCGGCGGCACCATCACCGGTATCGCCCGTTACCTGAAAAACATCAAAGGGAAAAAAGACGTCACTATCGTGGCCGTCGAGCCGGAAGGCTCCCCTGTCATCACCCAGGCACTGGCCGGGGAAGAGATCAAACCGGGCCCGCACAAAATTCAGGGTATCGGTGCCGGTTTTATCCCGGGTAACCTGGATCTGAGCCTGATTGACCGCGTCGAGCTGGTCAGCAACGAAGATGCTTTCGCCACCGCCCGTAAACTGATGGAGCGCGAAGGTATTCTCGCCGGTATTTCATCCGGTGCGGCGGTAATTGCTGCGGAACGTCTCGCGAAAGAAGATAAATTCAAGGGCAAAAATATCGTGGTGATCCTGCCGTCTTCCGGTGAACGTTATCTGAGTACTGCGCTGTTCGCCGATATCAGTGAAAACTGATCAACTGAACGGATTCAGTCCCCGCCCTGCCTGACCTCGAAAGCACCCGCAAAGGGTGCTTTTTTTGTGCAACGGATCAAAGTTTGACACTCTGCGGGATGATTTTTGTGCGGTTGTTTAGTATTAAAAAAGTAATTATTTCACAGCTCAAAAT
This sequence comes from Morganella sp. EGD-HP17, assembly GCF_000512315.2. NCBI lineage: Bacteria > Pseudomonadati > Pseudomonadota > Gammaproteobacteria > Enterobacterales > Morganellaceae > Morganella > Morganella sp. EGD-HP17. The sequence goes on along the minus strand of NZ_AZRH01000014.1, from coordinate 13,933 downwards.
AATGACACCAAATACGTATGTCGAATCTTCGGGTTGTGCTATTTTACTTGCTCCGGCTATGATTACTGTTATATGTCTTAATATTAACCGCCGATAAAAAATTCCAAACATGAGGTAACGCTATGTATCAGCAAGAAGTCACCATTACTGCACCTAACGGTCTGCACACCCGTCCTGCGGCTCAGTTTGTCAAAGAAGCCAAAACTTTCGCTTCTGACATCACCCTGACTTCCGGCGGCAAAAGCGCCAGCGCCAAAAGTCTGTTCAAGTTACAGACTCTGGGTCTGACACAGGGCACCGTGGTGACTATCGCCGCAGAAGGTGAAGATGAGCAGAAAGCAGTAGAGCACCTCGTCAAACTGATGGGTGAACTGGAGTAATCTCCTTCCGCCCTCACCTGTCAGGATCCCCGGCCACCGTCTCATGCCGGGGATAGTCCGTTTCCGGGTACGCTCACGCAGCCCGCTGCTGTACGTCCCCCAGTAAACTCAAAGGTATTATTATGGTTTCAGGAATCTCTGTTTCACCGGGTATCGCTTTTGGTAAAGCGTTGTTACTCAAAGAAGAACCTATCATTATCAGCCAGAAGTCGATTTCTGCTGAGCAGATTGATGCTGAAATCCGGCGTTTCACTGAAGGCCGCGCCAAAGCGTCCGCACAGCTGAATGCCATCAAAGAAACCGCTGAAAAAAATCTCGGTGCGGAAAAAGCCGAAATTTTTGAAGGTCATATCATGCTGCTCGAAGACGAGGAGCTTGAAAATGAAATCACTGACATCATCAAAAGCAAAAAAACCGCCGATTACGCGGTACACCAGGTGATTGAAGAACAGGCCACCGCCCTGGAAGGTCTGGATGATGAGTATCTGAAAGAACGCGCGGCCGATGTCCGCGACATCGGTAACCGTCTGCTGAAAAATATTCTCGGCATGCCGATTATCGACCTCAGCGCCATCGCTGAGGAAGTGATTCTGGTTTCCAAAGACCTGACACCGTCCGAAACCGCACAGCTGAACCTGAAAAAAGTGCTGGGTTTTATCACCGATATCGGCGGCCGGACCTCCCACACTTCCATCATGGCCCGCTCTCTGGAAATCCCTGCCGTGGTCGGTACCGGGAATGCCACTGAAAATATCAAAAGTGATGATTACCTGATCCTGGATGCGGTCAACAACACCATTTATCTCAATCCGTCAGAAGAAGACATTGAGCGCATGAAAGAAGTGCGCGATGACTATCTGGCGGAAAAAGCCGAACTGGCAAAACTCAAAGATCTGCCTGCTGTCACCCTCGATGGTCACCAGGTGGAAGTCTGTGCCAACATCGGTACCGTGCGCGATATGCCGGGTGCCGAACGCAACGGCGCGGAAGGTGTCGGTTTATACCGCACCGAATTCCTGTTTATGGATCGCGACTCGCTGCCGACGGAAGAAGAACAGTTCCGCGCTTATAAAGAAGTCGCTCAGGCAATGCCGGATGAAGCCATTATTGTCCGCACCATGGACATCGGCGGTGACAAAGACCTGCCTTATATGAATCTGCCGAAAGAGGAAAACCCGTTCCTCGGCTGGCGTGCCATCCGTATCTGTCTGGATCGCCGTGAAATTCTCGACACCCAGCTGCGCGCGATTTTACGTGCCTCAGTTTTCGGAAAGCTGCGTATCATGTTCCCGATGGTGATTTCCGTCGAAGAAGTCCGCGAACTCAATAAGATAGTGGACGAAATGAAACAGCAGTTGCGGGATGAACAGAAACCTTTTGATGAAACTATTGAAGTTGGTATCATGGTGGAAACCCCGGCGGCAGCAGTTAATGCACGTCACATTGCAAAAGAAGTCGATTTTTTCAGTATTGGAACCAACGACCTGACGCAGTATACTCTGGCTGTGGATCGCGGAAATGAGCTGATTTCCCATCTCTACAACCCGATGTCTCCTGCGGTGCTGAACCTTATCAAACAAGTCATTGACGCTTCCCACGCGGAAGGGAAATGGACCGGAATGTGTGGTGAGCTGGCGGGTGATGAACGTGCAACTTTATTGTTGCTGGGCATGGGTTTAGATGAATTTAGTATGAGTTCTATTGCTATCCCGCGTATCAAGAAACTGATCCGCAATACGCATTATGAAGATGCGAAAGCACTGGCTGAACAGGCACTCGCTCAGCCGACGGCAACAGAACTGATGGCACTGGTGGAAACCTTCACCAAAGAAAAAACCCTGTGCTGAGAAAGCCAAATTCACGCCCGGTCCCGTATCAACATTTAGGAGAGTATTCATGGGTCTGTTTGACAAACTGAAGTCGCTGGTTTCGGATGATAAAAAAGACAGCGGCACGATTGACATCGTGGCGCCGCTGTCCGGTGAGATTGTGAATATCGAAGATGTGCCTGACGTTGTTTTCGCTGAAAAAATTGTCGGCGATGGCATTGCTATCAAACCGGCAGGGAATAAAATCGTTGCCCCTGTTGACGGTACAATCGGTAAAATTTTTGAAACTAATCACGCGTTCTCCATTGAATCGGACAGCGGGATTGAACTGTTTGTTCACTTCGGGATCGACACTGTTGAACTGAAAGGTGAAGGCTTCAAACGTATTGCGGAAGAAGGCCAGCGCGTACAAAAAGGCGACCTGGTACTTGAATTCGATCTGGCGCTTCTCGAAGAGAAAGCCAAATCCACCCTGACTCCGGTGGTTATCTCCAATATGGATGAAATCAAAGAGATGACCAAAATGACCGGTCCGGTCACTGTCGGCGAAACCGTTGTCATCAAAATCAAAAAATAACGGCTTCTGCATCACAGTCTGTACACTGAAAAACGGTTTCTGCGGAAGCCGTTTTTTTTCGTCCGTTTTCCTTTGATTGATTAATTCTGTTGTATTATCCCCTGCCTGTTGTCCGGAAATTACCGGAAAAGTATTTCTCACCTCAGTGAAATGCGCTAACATGATCTCCCGTGACGGTCCGCAATTTACGCAGATTACGCACTGCCTGATACGGCCGGATCCGCCGGAACCACGGGCGGGATAAACGGGAAGTTTTCATTTTCGTTCGTCACAAAATGGTAATGCTATGGAATTTAATTCAGTTCAGACACAGCAAATAAAGCAGAACATGCGCCTGTTCACTGAGCGCCTGTATCCGAATGGTCATATCCCCGATGAGTTCGATGTTCAGTACCGTACGGACAATAACAACATACTGATTTATCAGAAACAACTCGTCTGCCCGTGCGGCACCCCGCAAACCATTGAAAAACAAATTGCCAGACTGACCTGGTCAGAAGCTGATGATAACTGGCAGCTTTTTTATGTGGATAACAACAAATGGCAGCCTTATCCGGACTGCCCTGCCGGTACACTGAGTGCACTGCTGAAACAGGTTCTGGATGATAAATCCGACCGTTTTATTTTCAGTTAGTCACCACATCACACAATTAAGCTCCGTTAAGGGGTTTATTTGTGAATTTTGATCGTTTTCACGTATAGTGCTCATTACGCAGGTTACTATTACTACTAACTTATTTGCCGGCTTTCAGATTGCGAGGTATGTATGTATAAAACGATTATAGTTCCAATCGATATTTCCGAAACCGGGCTGACCCGCGAGGTGATCCCGACGATTCAGACATTAGCCAAATTTGAAAATGCCAAAATTCACTTTATAGCGGTGATCCCGTCATTCTCTCACTTTGCCTCTTTCGGTATTGCCTATGCCGCAACTCTGCCGGAAAAAGATGAAATTCTGGACAGCGCCAAAGAACAACTGGCGAAGATGGTCAGTGATTTTAATCTGCCTGCAGAGCAGTTTGAACTGCATGTGGTTTCCGGCTCACCGAAAGATCAGATTCTGAAACTGGCGGATACTCTGGAAAGCGACCTGATTGTCATCAGCTCACGCCGCCCGGATATGTCCACCTATCTGCTCGGCTCCAACGCCGCAGCGGTTGTACGCTACGCCCATACCTCGGTTCTGGTTGTCCGCTGATACGCGGCAGCGCCTGACTGAACGCCCGTTTTAACGGGCGTTTGTTTCTTTATTTTCCTGCAATCAGCAAAGAATCACTGCCGGGTGTACCAGTCACGGATAACCGCGAGGATCTGCGCGGTATGCCGGTTTCCGTCTGTATCTTTAAAATAGTGATCCAGATTATCAAAGGTTCTGAATGTCACCACCGGGTTCTCCACCGCTTTCTGCATCTGCTTAAACGATGTGACACTGACATTGGTATCATTCAACGTCTGAATAACCAGCACCGGTTTTGTCTGCCCGTTCAGTACCTGCTGCGCATCCGCCGCCAGAAATTCGCGCCACCAGCGCATCCCGTGCTGGCTGACCAGCATATCGTTCTCCACCTCATTGCGTTTTACCGCATCAGTAAATGCCAGAAAACCGGCTAACTGAGACTCCTCAAGTGGCTGAGGACTATTGCGGAAGCTGTCCGTGACATCATCCAGGAAAAAGCGCCCTCCGCCATTAACAGCCACCACTGCGTCAACCGCCGGTGATGCCAGCGCAGTGTGTTCAGCAACAGTCGCCCCTTCACTGCCGCCCAGCAGCAGCACGGTGTCATACTCCCCTTTCAGACGGTCGAGCACCGCAGCATAGTCGCTGACCCGCACCGACAGAGAATCATTGAACATGGTTTCCGCCGGGCAGTCTGCCCGCTCACCATCGCGGTCATTAAAAGGCAGCGCATCGGTAATACCGTATTTCTCCACCAGCAGAATGTCATGGTCCGGGAACGCGCCACCGAAAGTATCCACCATAAAACGGTTGTTTTTAGCACTGTTACAATCAGAGCCCTGAATCAGCACCAGCAATTTGCGGGTGGGTTCCGCCTGCCGGTGCAGCAGGTAGTAATGAACAGCACTGCCATCCTGACGGGCAAGGTTTTCTGTCCGGACAGTCTCTTCCCCGGTATTTTGTGTTTCTGATGCCATTGCAGGCGCCATCAGCAGACAACCCAGCAGTGCACAGACGGCAGCCTTACGCATTCTTCATCCCTTCACATAAAACAGATAATTAAACAATGTGCGGAAACCGAGCTTCTGATACAGACTCAACCCTTCGGACGACGCTTCCAGATAACAATCCCGGATACCCCGCGTTCTGCACAGTGTCAGCGCATAATCCAGCAACAGTGTGGCGCAGCCGTTGCCCTGATATGCAGGAACAGTTCCGAGATCATCAATCCGCGCGCCGTATTCTGACAACGACAGCGTGATGCAGCTGACCGGTTTCCCCTGACACAACAGAACAGCATGGTGCAGCTCAGTACCGTTTGCCATTGCCCGCTGATGATAACTGATATAGTCACTGACAATACTGAAATCCGGCGCTTCTTCGTCATCCTCTCCCGCCGGAAAAGCGGCTTCCAGCGGCTCCGCCCACAACGAAAGCTGGTCATTTACCTCACGGATTTCATATCCGGCCGGAAGAACAGAGGACGGCTGCCACGCATCAACAGACAGATGCATAGCACTGGTTTCACCGTCCGCCTCATAACCCGCCGCCATAATCTGCGGGTGCAGTGTTTCTGCCGCGGATTTCTCCGCCACCAGGCAATGAGGTTTATGATGTGCCGTAAAATGCTGCTGTGCCAGTGAGAACTCATTACTATCCGCACCGGCCTGCAGATAGATATAGTTAAAGACAGGCACCGGCAGCGGTGTCAGATAGCATTCTGCACGATCACTTACGGTGATGACATCCTGCGCGATACTGCGCCAGAAATGGCGCTCTGTCGTGCGGTAATTCTGTAAACTCATGGTGTCTCCGGAATGGTATAAGCATCGGCGGGATTTATTATCCCCACTCTATAATATAAGCCGTTATATACCTTATCGGAATGTTAAGACATTCCGGAGCCTGACACTCAGCCCCTGCGTATTGCCATAATCTGATGCACCACAATGCCCGCCAGCAATCCCCAGAAGGCTGAGCTGATACCCAGCAGCGTAATACCCGATGCCGTCAGCAGAAAACAGATAATCGCCGCATCCCGCCCTTTTTCATCTGCCAGTGACTGGTGCAGGCTGTTCATCAGCGTGGTCAGCAGAGCAAGCCCGGCCAGGATCTGTATCAGAACCGCCGGAAAGGCATTGAACAGCATAAAAACCGCGCCGCCGAAAATCCCCGCCAGCAGATAAAATATCCCCGCCCAGACAGCAGCGGTATAACGCCGCGCCGGATCCGGGTGCACATCCGGTGCCATGCAAATCGCGGCGGTGATCGCCGCAATGCAGATACTGAACCCGCCCCACGGTGCCAGCAGGATAGCCGCCAGCGACGAGCAGCTCAGCAGCACAGAGGTGTGCGGCGGATAACCGTTAGCCTGTAAAATCGCAATCCCCGGCGCATTCTGCGAGGCCAGCGACACAATAAAAAACGGAATGCCGACACTGATCAGGGACGTCAGGGTAAATGACGGCATCACAAATTCCGGCAGCGCAAACACATTGCCGGCCCGGACAAAATGCAGATCGCCGCTCAGTCCGGTCACGGTGATACCGGTGATCAGGGCAGCAATAATAGCGTACAGCGGGAAAATCCGCCGCATCACCACATACGCGGCTATCATCGCGGCACACAGCACAAAGCTGGTATTCAGCGCACCGAACGCCGTCAGCCCGAAACGCAGCAGAATACCGGCCAGCATCGCCGAGGCCAGTGCGCGCGGGATATAATTCATCAGCCGGGCAAAAATACCGGTCACGCCACACAGAAACATCAGTCCGGAGGCAAAAATAAACACGCCGACGGCTTCATTGATGGTCACGCCGGACAAACTGGTTACCAGCAGCGCGATCCCCGGCGTAGACCAGGCGGTCAGCACCGGCATTTTATACCAGAGCGACAACCCGATCGTTGTCACCCCCATCCCGATCCCCAGCATCATCAGCCAGCCGCCGGTTTGTGCGGTATCAAGCCCCGCCACATCCAGCGCCTGCAGAATAATCGCCACTGAACTGGCATAGCCGACCAGCACCGCAACCAGGCCTGTCATCATCATTGCTGGAGAAAAGGCACGAAAAAATGTTAACTTACTCATAGGAACACACCATCGGATGTTATAGCAGACGATCGGACTCTATCACCGGATGCTATAACGGACAATGACATTTACCCGGAATAATGACAATTTATGCACGATATCACACCCGCTGTTGCAGAGACCTTTAAACAACTGCGTGCCGAACGCGGGCTGAGCCTCAGCCAGGCAGCACAACTGACCGGCGTCAGCAAAGCCATGCTCGGCCAGATTGAACGCGGCCAATCCAGCCCGACGGTATCCACGCTGTGGAAAATCGCCACCGGCTTCAATGTCGCTTTCTCTGTTTTTCTGGAAGGCGCACAGCCGCAGGTGCAGGCGGGGCTTCATTCGTTTGCAACACTGCCGGTCTTTGAACAGACCCGCTCCGGGATGCGTGTCACACCGCTGATCCCGTTTGATGATGAACTGAAAACGGATTTACTGAAGATTGACCTGCTGCCGGGGGCGCTCAGTGAATCCGGCCCTCATGAACCCGGGGTTATCGAACATGTCATTATGCTGGAAGGTGCATTACAACTGCGGCTGGGGGATGAGTGGCATACCGTTTCTGCCGGGGAATCCCTGCGCTTTTATGCGGATATCCCGCACGCTTACGCCAATCCCGGTAAGACCATTGTGACACTGCATAATCTGATCCATTACCCGCGTCCGGCGGACAAATAAAAAAGCGGGGTATAATAAATATACCCCGCTTTGACTTAACGGATCGTCTTACTTTATTTGTAAAATAAAACCAAAATAAATACGTGTTCAGCTTAACTTATTATATATCATCCTTATACCAACCGGGATGATATGTTTATACTGAACAGAAAAGCATGCCATTCAGAATACTATCTTCTGTTATATATGGCGGTTTATTTATTGTTTAATTAAACACACTCAGGCATATCGCTATGCTGTCGTGATGTTTTCACTGGTGTTGTTACTACTACCTTTACGGCATTTTGGTGTTGTTCCAAATGACTGTCGCAGCAGTCTTTCTTGTGTCTTAAATACTATTATTATTATATCTGGTGTTATTAATATTATTGTTACTGCTTATTTTATTATTATTGCTGTTAGTATTTGCTGTTTCTTTTTTATTAAGGGTATTACCAAACTGCGGGGGCATTATCGTACAGTGATCCTGAACCATTCTGAAATGAAATTACAGATTACGGTTAAAATATAAAAAAAACCACCATTCCTGCCGGATACGGTGGCTTAAATACAGAATTAATTAACTTATTTCAGTATGTTGTCACACATCATCTGAAGTGTATTAATAAACCTTGCTGCATGAAAACCATCACAGACTGCATGATGAACCTGTACAGAAACAGGTAATAGTACGCGGTCACCTTCCTGCTGAAACTTTGCCATCGTAAAAACCGGGGCAAAGTAATCATCATTTCCGGTGATATTCAGATTAAATCCGTCAAAACTTACCCAGGGTAATGATGATATATTCAGGTGATTCTCCGGTAAATTTCCCTGCGGAAACAATCCGGTATCATGCTGATGTTCTGCTGTTACCGCATTATAACCTGCCATAAACTCGCTGAGATCCGGAAAATAACGGCAGGACAGTACGGAGAATGTTTCGGTTTCTTTATGAAAGACAGTAAAAACCGGGTCTGACTGATCCCAGTAAATCAGTTCATTGTCTTTCATTGCCATCCGGAACTCCGGAAACTGATTAACAGCCCGGGAGATCAGGTAAATCATCAGCGGATAAAACTTATAACCGGTTTCCGTCAGTGCGGTACGCGAAGCGGTAATATCGAGTTTGGTGGTCAGGCTGAATCCGCATTTAATCTGCTGACGATAAAGGGCAAAATGTTCCCTGCGATTCCAGGTATTCAGGTCAATCCGGGTAAAATTCATGGTTATTCCTTCTGATTAATAGTGAAAAATATTAATAATCAGAAGGCAGTCTGGTTGTCTCAATGGGTAACATTCCGTCCTCCGTAAGCTGTCTGGTATTCAGTAATAATACCCGATACGGGCTTAATCTGTATTAAGCCCGGCTTTATTTATTCCGGCCAGTCATCCGCAAACACATAGCGGATCAGTTCTGCGGATTCACGGGGCGGTGCTCTCAGCACATCCGCCATTAAATCAATTTCCATCTGACAGGTTTGCAGCTTGTCTTCCGCCAGCACATACGGATCATCCGTCAGGAAACTCTCGCCGTATTTATCCACCGACCCCTGTATTTGCACCGAAAATAATGACTGTATTTCATCCGCAGAATAATGCGCAACAGGCGCCCCTTCACCGGCTGAATTCACCAGATCCAGCAACGCTCTGTTACCGATAATAAAGTCACGGTACCCGGCGGAAGCCTTTTTCATATCCGGCGGGCCTGATACTTCCGGATGCAGTACACGAAAGCAGAAGTCACCGGAGGTATCCTGCGCCAGTGCTTTCTGCAAAAATTCCAGCCGCATTTTCCCGTAATTAATCACCGCGTCATCCCCCGCGAGATAAAGCAGTTTTTTAATATTTTCGGTGGCCCACTGCTGCAGGCGCATATAATACTCTTCCCGTTTTTTCGAACCCTTACCCGCATTTCTGAAATCGGCAAAAAAGGCCCCGGACATAACGGGATCAACCTGATTGATGGCTTTTAGTGTCGGTACCATCTCAAGAACCTGAGTTTTTATCTGTTCATTTTTTTCCACCACCGCACTTTTAATAAAAAATGCAAAAAACAGCGCAATCAGTGACAGATAAACTATTTTCTTCCGGCTGATCACAATTTTGTTGGTAATCATTAATATAATCAGCAGGATAATCAGAAAAATAATCAGTACAGAAATCACAAAATAAACGGACATTCATCTCTCCGGTACAGGGGGACCATTCAGGCAGCCAATTCTTTTTTAGTCAGATATTGGCAATAAAATAGGATCAGCCCGTGAGAACAGAAGATCTGTCCGGTTGAAACAATTCTCTGAAAATTCGTTTATTCATCCGGCATTCCATCCCGGTAACTATTTTCCCTGATGACCAGTATATGCCACCGGAACACGCTATTCTGAGAAAACTGTCACTAATCTGTTTTATTCCGCAAACAGAAAACCACCGGATGAGCGGTGGTTTTCTGTACTTATTGATATCTTACTCCCCCCGCTGCTTAATGCAGGTCTCTTTTATTTTTTGTATATTATTTTTCAGGGAGACCTGATGTTCTTTGGGAAAATAACTGTAATCCAGTGAAATATAAAAACGGGCGTTACGCATCATGACAAATAAACTGATTTCGTTTTCTTCGGATTTATAAATAAAATGTTCTTCGTCTGCTTTTTTGCTTTCCAGTATTGAGGGTTTCCCATATTCCGCTTCAAGATTGTGCTGTAATTCTTTCAGCAGTGTCTGATATGCCGCTTCATCATCTGTGGAATAAAAATAACCAATACCGACCAGCCCGCTGAAATCCGGCTGTCCGTACTGTGGTAAGAAGCGGAATTCGTACTCCCCCGCTTCATTTAATCCGCCGGAAAATGTTTTAGACGTCACTTTAGTCAGCGGGCAGACATATTCACTGTTATCCGTTTCAGACTGACTACCGAGCCGTGGTACCAACGCCTCTTCCGTCATTCCCCAGGTCAGACCGAAAGGAGCTGCATAACGCTCACCTTGTCCGTTATCCGCTGCTTTTGTTTTATCACAGGCACCCAGTAATAGTGACGCTGCAACCAATGCAGAAATTATCGTTATTTTTTTCATTGTTCAGTATATCCGCTGATTTAATGATGACGTTATCCCGCCATATTTGACTTATCATTTAATCCGGCTGTTTTCCGGCAACAAACAATATCAATCCTGAATAAAAGTACCAGCAAAAAATAAAGCCTCCGTAAAGGAGGCCCGTATCAGATCCCGGTGTTTTTATTGGCGTAAAAACGGCAGTACTACATCTATCAGTTGTTCAGGACACTCTTCCGTCACAAAATGACCGCATTCACTGAGTATCGCGCCCTGCAAATTCACCGCTCTTCCCTGCATTGTCAGCTGCGGGGCATCACGGGTCGCGTGATCAGCACCGATGGCCAGAACCGGCATAGTCAGTTTTTTCTCTGCCCGCCGCTTATTCTGCGCGATGGTCTGCGGAATAGCCCGGTAATAGGCAAACCCGGCACGCAGTCCGCCCGGAGAAGAATAGGCATCGATATACGTCTGTGCGGCAACGCGGTCACGGCGGTATGCCCAGTGGTCAAAAATAAAATTCAGATACTCCCGCTCTTTACCGGCGGTCAGCGTTTCCGGTAAATCCTGAACCTGATTAAACATAAAGTGCCAGAGGAAAATATTCTCCTCCGGATCAACAAAAATACCCGGAGCCGGTGCCAGACCCGGAATAACAGCCTCGGTCAGGACGATTTTTTTAATATCTGCCGGATAGTCACTGGCCAGCGCATAACCGACCCACATCCCGATATCATGACCAACTACCGAATAGGTTTTATAACCCAGCTGATTCATCATGGTATGTAACGTTGTGGCCACCGCACCGGTATCATAGCCACTGTCCGGCCGGGCAGAAAAACCGGTTCCCGGCGGATCCACCGCTATCGCCATATATCCCTGTGCTGCCAGCCCTGTCATCACATAACGCCATGTGTACCAGGTCTGCGGCCAGCCGGGGATCAGCAACACCGGTTCGCCTTTTCCCGCCGTCACATAATGTATCCGCTGCCCCGCCACATCCGTATAGTGATGCTGAAAATCCGCCTCATTCACCTGTGCTGTTACCGGCGGTTTCGGTGTATTCTCCGCAAGCACATTATTGTGGATTGCGAAAGTCATTACCGCTGCCAGTAATACCTTACCGAATAATGTATTCATACCTGTTCCGTATAAGTCATAAGTTAAAAAGTCTCCGCAGCAGCCCGTCAAAACGGATGTTGCCTGCAACGAAATTCAATTATTTGTCGATCGACAATTAATAGGTTAACGAGATATCCAAATCTTTGTCAATCACTAAAAAATAATTCTTTGTTAAACGATAAAGAACTGGTAGCATTTGCCTCAGATAAACTATACGGAGAAAATATGATGGCCGGCAGACCACGGGAATTTGATCGCGAAGTTGCATTACGCAAGGCTGAACAGGTGTTCTGGCAGCGCGGTTATGAAGGTACATCCATGTCTGATCTGGTTGCGGCGCTGGGTATTGCATCCGCCCGGATCTATGCGGCCTTCGGGTCGAAAGAAAATCTGTTCCGGGAGGCGATAGCCCTTTATCTGGCGGAAGAAGGTGCATTTGCGGATGCGGCGCTGAAAGAGCCGGATACCCGCAGTGCTATCAAAAAGCTGCTTACCGGTGCCGTTGATACCTACACCCGGGATGACCGGCCGCACGGCTGTATGGTGGTGCTGTCACTGACCAATTATTCTGCTGATAATGAAGCCATTATGCACTGGCTGGCAGACCACCGCCGGGAACGGACAAGCGGGATCATACAGCGTCTGCGCCGGGGGGCTGAGTCCGGTGATTTACCGGAACATACGGATACACAGGCACTCGGGGACTATGTGGCAACACTGCTGCACGGAATTTCTGTCCAGGCTCGGGATGGTGTCAGCCGTGACCGCCTGCTGGCCATGACAGAGATTGCCATGCACATGTTTGATCTCATGACCGCCTCACCGGCCACACACTGAATCTGTTTCTGTCTGCAGGAGAATCTCTGATGTCCTCTTCCGTCCGCCCGATCTGCACATGGCTTTCCGCCTCCCAGCCCGCATCCGGTGAAGCATTTCCGTTTCCGCCGGATATGCCGGCCATCACCGGCAATCAGACACTCCGGCAGTCATTGCGTATCAGCACAGGCGGGCAGAAACTGCAGCTGGTGTTTTCCAACCGCTACGGCACACAGCCACTGGTGACAGGTGAAAGTTATCTCTCCGTTCCCGGCCAGTACCGTGCAATACCGGTCACCTTTGGCGGACAGCAGGGGGCGGTGATCCCTGCCGGTGATACCCTGTGCAGTGATGAAATTGCACTGCATGTTCCGTCATTATCGGAGCTCACGCTGAGGACCTTCCTGCCGGAGCCGGTACCACTTAATACCTTCCACTGGGATGCCCGTCGTTTCTCTTTACTGGAACCGGGTAACCGGACGCGACAGGAAGAGGCCGGAAACGGCGAGGCTGTCAGTTCCCGTCTTTTACTTGAAAGCGTGCTGATTCAGCCGGAATCAGAAGCCCGCACACTCGTGGTGATCGGCGATTCAATGGTTGACGGCAACGGCGTGGACATGGACACCTATGGCCGCTGGACTGATTATCTGGCAGAACGTTTTATTGACGAAAACATTGCCGTGGTGAATGCCGGACAATCAGGTTCGCGCCTGCTGAAAGACGGCATCGGCATCAGTACATTATCGCGGTTTGAGCGTGATGTGCTGATGCAACCCGGTGTTACCGCCTGTATCGTGCAGGTCGGATTAAATGATATCGGCCTGGCGGGAACCGATTTGGACCCGGCGGGTTCTGTGCCTTCGGCAGCGGATGTGATTACGGGATTCCGGCAATTGCTGACCATGGCGCGGGGAAAAAATATCCGTATGACCGTCGTCACCCTGGTACCACTACGCGGAACCGGTGAGTATGGTATGACCGGTTTTTATTCACCGGAAAAAGAGGCTGTACGGCAGGATATAAACCACTGGATGCGCACAAGCGGCGAGTTTGATGCTGTTATTGACAGCGACCGGCTGGTACGCGACCCGGTCAGTCCTCAGCAGCTCAGTACGGACTATGATTCAGGGGATCACCTTCATCTTAATAATAAAGGACACCGGCTGGTTGCACAGTCTGTCCCGCTGACGGTTATCCGGCCCTGATATCAGAAAGCCCCGCTGTTTCAGCGGGGCTTCGGGT